>NZ_JBLRVY010000030.1:0-151500 GCF_048159485.1 Streptomyces sp. 4F14 | reverse complement strand
CAACTCGACCGGGCCGTCGTTCTTCTCCCGCAAGCGCCTCACCGGCATCGCCACGTCCTCGTACAACGCCACCACTGCCGGCTACGACGCCGTCGACTCCTGGGCCTTCACAAGCGAGTATCTGGACGCCACGGACCTGGCCGACCCCTCCGACAAGGTCCTGGCCCTGATGTCCCTGAAGCGGACCGGCAAGGCGGGTGACACCAGCATCGCGCTCGCCCCGATCAGCTTCACGTACGCGACGCTGCCCAACCGTGTCGACGCCACCGAGAACATCCTGCCGCTGTCCCGGCCGCGCATCTCCACCATCGTCTCGGAGACGGGTGCGGTCACGCGCGTCACCCTGTCGGGCCAGGAGTGCGTCCGCAGCGAGGTCCTGAACGCCGCCCCGGACACCAACACCCGCTCCTGCTACCCCCAGTTCTGGCACATCAACGGCGCCGAGAAAGCGTCGATCGACTGGTTCAACAAGTACCGGGTGCTGGCCGTGGCGGTCTCGGACCCGGCCGCGCACAACGAGGCGGTGGAGCACGCCTACTCCTACAGCGGCGCCGCCTGGCACCACAGTGACGACCCCTTCACCCCCGCGGCCGAGCGGACCTGGTCGGACTGGCGCGGCTACCGCCAGGTGACCGCCTGGACCGGCGCGACGAACGTCACCCGCTCCCGCACCGTCTCCCTCTACCTCCAGGGCATGGACGGCGACAAGAACCAGACCGGCGCGGCCAAGTCCGTCTCCGTCGCACCGCTGTCGTCCCCCGCACTGGGCATCGCGGCGATCACCGACAAGGACGAGTACGCCGGCCAACTGCGCCAGCAGGTCACCTACGACGGCAACACGGCGATCTCGGCGTCGGCGAACGACCCCTGGTCGAAGGAGACCGCGACCCAGAGCGCACCCGACGCGGCGGCTCACATCGCCCGCTACGTCCGCACCGAGAAGGCGTACTCCTACACCTATCTGACGGTTCCCCAGACCTGGCGGAAGCGTCAGACGACCACGACCTACGACAGCTACGGCATGCCGGTCACCGTCGAGGACTCCGGCGACGCCGCCAAGGCCAACGACGAGACCTGCTCCCGCACCTGGTACGCGCGCGGCGGTGATTTCACGAACCTGGTATCCCGGGTCCGCACGGTCGGCCGCGCCTGCGCGACGGCGGACAGCGCGCTCAGCCTTCCCGCGTCCATGAGCCCGACCGCGCCCGCTCGCGGTGACGTCCTGTCGGACGTGGCCACCGTCTACGACACGGCGAACGCGACCACCTGGTCCGCCGACCAGACCCCCACCAAGGGCCTGCCGACCTGGACCGGCCGCGCCACCGGCTACCCCGCCACGGGCGACCGCGCCCCCTCCGGCTGGCAGAAGCTCTCCGCCACCACGTACGACACCCTGGGCCGCCCCCTCACCGTCAGTGACGCGTCCACCAACCCGGCCAGCACCATCGCCTACACCCCCACCGACGCCGGACCGCTCACCAAGACGATCACCGCTGACGCGAAGCAGTACAAGACCACCAGCTTCCTCGACCCGCGCCGCGGCCTTCCCCTGCGCGTCTACGACCCCAACTCGAAGAAGACAGAGAGCGCATACGACGCCCTCGGCCGCCTCACTCAGGTATGGCTCCCCAACCGGGTCAGCGGCAGCCAGGCCGCGAGCTACAAGTTCGCGTACCAGCTCAACACGGCAGACCCGTCCTGGGTGTCCACGTCGACCCTGAAGAAGGACGGCGAGACCTACAACACCGGCTACACCCTCTACGACGCCCTCCTGCGCCCCCTCCAGACCCAGTCCCCGACCCCGCAGGGCGGCCGGCTGCTGACGGACACGCGCTACGACACCCGCGGCCTCGCCTACGAGTCGTACGCCGACCTCTTCGAATCCGCCGCCGCTCCCGACGGTGTCTACAAGCGTGCCGAGTACGGCGGTTCACCCACCCAGATCCGCACCGTGCTCGACGGCGCGGGCCGCGCCACCAGCAGCACCCTGTACGTCTTCGGCGTCAAGAAGTGGTCCACGACGACGAGTTACACCGGCGACTCGGTCGCCACGACCGGCCTCGACGGCGGCTCGGCCAAGCGCGTGATCACCGACGTACGCGGCCAGACGACGGAAACCCGCACCTACGCCGGCACCAGCCCCGCCGACACGGCCTACGGCACGGGCCCCGGAGCCTCGTACACCACGACGAAGTCGGACTACGAGCTCGACGGCAAGCAGAAGACGCTCACCGGACCCGACAACACGACCTGGTCGTACACCTACGACCTGTTCGGCCGCCAGGCCAAGAGCTCCGACCCGGACACCGGCGCGTCGACCACCGAGTTCGACGTACTCGACCGTCCGACCAAGACGACGGATTCCACCAACACGTCGATCCTCACCGGGTACGACGAACTGGGCCGCGTCACCGGCACCTGGAAGAACACCCGGACCGACGCCAACCAGCTCACCGGCTACACCTACGACACCCTCCTCAAGGGCCTGCCCACCTCTTCCACCCGCTACATCGGCGGCAAGGCGGGCTCGGCGTACACGCAGACGGTCACTGTCTACGACACCCTCGACCGCGCCACCGAAACCCAGCTCCAACTCCCGTCCACGGACCCGTTCGTGACGGCGAAGCAGCCGACCACGCTGACCTTCGGGTCGTTCTACAACGTCGACGGCACCCTCCAGCAGACCAAGGAACCGGCCCTCGGCGGACTGCCGTCCGAGATCGTCGAGTACCGCTACGACGACCTCGGCAACGTCACCTCCATGCCCGGCTACCTGCGGAACGTCTCCTACTCGGCCCTCGCACAGCCGCAGCAGCTCACCCTGGGGACCGGTTCCCCCGACCTGAAGAACACGTACGTCACCAACGTCTACGAGGAGGGCACCGGCCGCCTCACCCGCAGCCACGTCACGGACCAGACCCACCCGTACATGCTGCAAGACCTCAACTACACCTACGACCAGACCGGCAACGTCACCAAGATCAGCGACCCGACCCTCCTGGGCGGCAGCAGCAGCGCCGACACCCAGTGCTTCGTCTACGACGGCTACCAGCGCCTCACCGAAGCCTGGACCCCGACCTCGCAGAACTGCGCGGACAACCGCAGCGCCGCGAACCTGTCGGGCCCGGCCCCCTACTGGTCGAGCTACACCTACAACACCGCCGGCCAGCGCACCAGCGAGACCGCCCACAAGAGCACCGGCGACGCCAAGACGACGTACTGCTACACCAAGACCGCCCAGCCGCACACCCTGAGCGGCACGACCACGGGCACCGACTGCGCCGCGCCGCAGAAGACGTACCAGTACGACGCGACCGGCAACACGGTCAAGCGCCCCGGCGTGAAGAACCCCCAGGACCTCACCTGGACTCCCGAGGGCCAGCTCAACAAGCTCACAGAGAACGGCGTCGCGACCGACTACATCTACTCGGCCGACAACTCCCTCCTCATCCGCGCCACCCAGAACGGTGAACGCGTCCTCTACGCCGGCGCCACGGAGCTACACCTTCGCGCCGACGGCACGGTGTGGGCGCAGCGCTACTACTCCGCGGGCGGCGTCACCGCGGCGCTGCGCACCAACCAGTCGGGCACTAACAAACTCACCTACCTCACCGGCGACAACCACGGCACCTCGTCCCTGGCCCTCAACCCCGACACCGCGCAGACCTTCATCAAGCGCTACACCACCCCCTTCGGCGCCGACCGCGGCACCCCCCTCTTCGGCCCCTGGCCCGACGACAAGGGCTTCCTCGGCAAAACCCGCGACGCCACCACGGGCCTCACCCACATCGACGCCCGCCAGTACGACCCCACCACCGGCCAGTTCCTCAGCGTCGACCCCGTCCTCGACCCCGCCAACCCCCAGACCCTCAACGGCTACAGCTACGCCGCCAACAACCCCGTCACCTTCAGCGACCCCACCGGCCTCTGGCTCGACGACGGCACCGGCCACAACGAACCCCGCCCCGGCGGCGGAGGCGGCGGCCAGAGCCCGAAACCGGGCGTCCCAACCGGCGGAACCGTCGGGGGCGACGGCTGCTACTACCACTGCCCCAAATCCAACGACGGTGGAATCCTCGGGCAGAACCGCGACGACACACGCGATGCGCGACAGCAGCTCTACGCGGCCGTCTCCTACTACTCCAGCTCAGAGGCCCAGGAGGAGGCGTGGCTGGAGGCATACCGGCAAAAGATGGGCGAGGAGTACCGCAAGCATGGGAGCTACGTCGACACCAACGTGACTCTCTCCGTTGCCGCGAACATCTGCTTCTCCCACCAAGAGATCAAGTGCTCCGGCGCCATGAGGAAGTACTTCAGCGACCTCGAATTCGCCCGCTCGCAAGCCATCGGACCACTGCCGTCCGGTCCGCTCCCGAACGGCGTCAGTCTGAAAATCAACTCCAAGTCCGGCGTCGGAAAATCCCTGCGCGCCCGCCCCTGCAAGTGCTTCCTCGCCGGCACCGACGTCCTCATGGCCGACGGCAAAACCACCAAGAACATCGAGGACGTCGAACTCGGCGACAAGGTCCTGGCAACCGACCCGAAAACCGGCGAAACCGGCCCCCGCGAAGTCACCCGCCTCATCCGCACCGAAGGCGACAAGAACTTCAACGACCTGTCCATCGCCACCCCCGACGGCATCGAACACCTCACCGCCACCCACGAACACCCCTTCTGGTCCCCCTCCGAACACGACTGGGTACCGGCCGACGACCTCAAACCGGGCATGACCCTGCGCACGGACGACGGCTCCACCGTCATCGTCACGGGGAACCGGGCCTTCACCAAGCAGGCCCGGACATATAACCTCACCGTCGATAACCTGCACACGTACTATGTGCTGGCGGGCGAGACACCGGTCCTCGTTCACAACTCAAGCTGCTCCACGGCGCCTGAGAGCTACGTGAACCGTCATGGGAAGCTGACGAACGGCACGTACACCGTCAGCTACCCGGCAATGCTGAAACACCTTCCGGGTTCAGCAGGTCCGACAAAGAGTGTCTTTCTCAAAGGCGTGAATGCGGAAAAGGCCACTCTGGATGCTGCTGCCTATGCCGACACCCATGGGCTGTGGGTCGGGAACAAAGCCAAGGTGTACGTCGAGAACGGGCCTGTTGGAGTCATCGGGAGGACTGGGGAGTTGACTCACTACATAAATGTCTACCGGAACAATCGGGGTGCCATTCACGGGAGTCCCGGAGGTGCACCGTGATCGATGTCTCGGATGCGCTGGCGCGTTTGGGTGATCCGCCGGTCACCTGGCACGAAGAGGTCGCAGTTGAGATCGCCGACTATCTGGCTCGATCGGTCGGCGGGGTTATTGACTGGGACAAAGAAGCCGACGAGGAATGGCTGAGCGTCCTGGTCCGGGACGCTCGCGTGGCGATGGTGTCCACGACGCTTCGACTGATCATCGCCGAGGAACGCACTTCAGGAGATTTGCAGGTCCCCACCCACGACAGTGCGGTGATTCTTGTTCCGTCGTTCGACGCTCCAGTCATGAGCTGCGATATCGCAGTGCTCGGGCGGGCGTTCGGCGAGGAGGAGAAACTCCGAGAGCTAAAAATGGAAACCTTCTCAGCAAACGATCTGTGGTTCGCCACAGTATGAGCCCTCCCGGTTGCCACTGCTCCACGGACTCTGGCTGCGACTCAGCCAGAGTCCGTGGAGCAGACGGCTGCACAGTCCAGCCCACTGCGTGCAGGCGCTGAGTACCGGTAGTTCGCCCAGACCCGTCACCAGTGCTGGAGGGTGGTAGACCGGGGTGAGCCAGGAGCGGACCGCATGTAACGCCCTGGGTCGACAAGGCAGTTGGGGCGGGTGGGGTGTGGTCGATCCCCCTCGCTGGACGATCGTCGGGGCAGAGGGCGACCGGGGTCTGTTCCTGGTCTGCGCGTTCTCCACCCGGTGCGGGACAGGCACGCATACCAGGGGTACGGCCGTATGGGCACAGATCGATCTCTCCCGCGCCCGACCCCCACTCCGGGGGCGGAGACCTCCCCCTCGTTCTCTCCGGCCTCCAGTTTCTTCCTCATCTACGGACGACTGTTCGGGTAGTGGTACGGAGAGGTGAAAGCCCGGTGTCCTCGGGAGTTCCGCCCCCGTATGCTGGCTCCGTCAGCCCACAGCAGGCCCCGGTGGAGGTTCCGATGAGCACACCCGACTCGGACCACCCCGCCTACCCGCCGATCAGGCCCCGCCTGTCGGTCGAGGAACTGCTCGCGGTCAAGAACACTCAGCCGATCCGCTCTCTGGACGACCTCACTGCCGACACCTTCGAGTCGGATGAGGAGCTGGAGGAGTTCCTGGCCTTCATGTACTCCGAGCGTCACCGCGACGTAGCCTGAGCCGCCGCCATGCAACCCGTCATCCTCGACACCGACGTTGCCTCACTGACCCACAAGCGCAAGCTCACCGGTCCGCTGGCCACCCGCCTGATCGGCCGGAAGCCTCTGATCACCTTCGTCACCTTCGGTGAGCTGACCAAGTGGACCGAGATCCGGCGCTGGGGCACCCACAGCCGTCAGGAACTGGCCGAGGCTCTCCGACATCCCGATCCTTCCGGGCGACGAACCCTTCGCGGCGATGTGGGGCCGACTGTCGGCCCCAGGCATCCAGCGCGGACGCCCACGCCCGATCAACGACATGTGGATCGCCGCGTGCTGCCTGACCTATGACTTGCCGCTGGCCACGCTCAACCTCAAGGACTACGAGGACTTCAGGACCCACCACGGCCTGCGCATCCTCGGCGCGGAATAGCCCGCGCACTCGCCGACAAGACGTCAGCAGCATCGGACAAATATCGCAGACGCTGACAGATCACCGAGCGGGGGATTACTCCACCGCCCGCCCGGTCAGCGCGCTCAAGCTGCTCCGGACGTAGTCCATGTGCGCCCGTACGTCGTCCCAGCGTTCGCCGTGTTCGCGCAGGACGCGTTCCGTTTCGCGGGCGATGCGGTCGGCTTGGTGGTGGGCTTCGGTGAGGAGGGTGGTGGCGTGGGACTGGGCGTAGGTGTGGAGGTGGTGGGCGGTGCGTTCGGCCTCGGTGTGGGTGGCTTGGGCCTCGGAGAGGGCGGATTCTGCGCGGGCGATCAGGTGGGCGTAGTGGGTGTCCAGGGTGTGGGCGCGGTGCAGGGCCTCGCGTTCGAGTGCCTCGCGGCGCTGGTCGCGGGTGTGGTCCTGGCGGGCACGGAGGGACTCGGTGCGGCGGCGTACCTCTCGTAGTCCCTCCAGCGCCTCCGCGCGGCCCTGTTTCACCTCGCGGCGGGCCGTCACGCGGATCTCGTCCGCCTCCTCGTGCGCCCGCGCGACGCGCTGCCGGCCCCACTCCTCCGCCTCCGCGAGGGTCTGGCGTGCTGCGGCTTCCGCCTCCTCGCGTACGGCCGCGGCGTGTACGTGGGCCCGGGCCGCCTGGTCCTGCGCCTCGCGCCGGGCGCGTTCGCGGAGGGTGTGCGCCTCGGTGCGGGCCAGGTGGAAGAGGTGGTGGGCGGCCTCGCCGAGGGTCTCGTAGCTCTGGGGAGTGAGGCGGGTGACGGCCTCGCGCAGGCGGGTCGCCTCCGATTCTGACTCCTTGGCCTGGACTGTCAGGCGTGCGGCCCGTTCCCAGGCCGCGTCGCGGTCCGCGCACAGGGTCGTGACGTACGCCTCGACCTGCGCGGGGCGGTACCCGCGTCCACGGACCGTCTCGAACCCGTACGGCGACACCGGCGCGCTGCCCATCCTGGAAACTCCCCACGAGATCCGAACGATTTTGCGCATATCTTGACGGTTCGGATCAAAAGGTGCGTAACGTGACACTCCGGGAGAGGGTTACGGGTATGGGGGGACGAAAAAGTCCGCGACCGTTCACCGCCGGTCGCGGACTCCTTCGAGGACACCCTCAAGGGCTACGTCACAGCAGCCCGTCCCACATCTGCTCCAGCAGCACCGACCACCAGCTGTCCGGCGAGCCCAGCGCCGCCGGGTCCAGCGAGGCCAGCTGGGCCTGGAAGTCGACGGTCCAGCGGGCCGCCTGCTCCGGGTTCAGCCCGAACCGCAGCCGCCACATCCGCCCCAACAGGGCGAGGCAGCGCGCGAATTCGGGCAGCCCCGAGTTCACGAACTGCGGCGCGACCGGCGCCCCGCCGGGACCCGCCTCGACGGGTACGGCGACGATGTTCGCGGTGCCGTACTGCACGCAGATCGCCTTGCCGAAGTCGCTGCCCATCACGAGGTACGACCCGGCGTCCGCCGAGGGCTGCACGCCGCGCTCCTGCGCGAGCTCCGCGAGCGTCGGGACCGGGCGGCCCGGCTGGGCCTGCGCCCAGAAGAACGGGCCCATGTCCAGCGGGAGTCCGGCCGCGACCAGCGTGTGCGCGACCACCGGCGGCACCCCCTGCCTCGCCACCGCCGCCTGCTCGAACCGGAACACGCCCGGCCCGAACGCGGCGGCCAACTCCTGCCCGATCGCCTCCGGCGGTACGGCGGGCGCCTGCTGCACCGGCGGCAACGGGGCCCGGACCGGTGCGGGCCTCGCCGGGCCGTCCGCGACCTGGTGCAACTCGCCCTGGTGCGCGAGGAGTTGCTGCATGCCCTGCTGACGGCTCGCGTGGTCCGTGCCGTACGGGGCGATGCTCGTGATCCGCGCCTGCGGCCACTGCTCGCGGATCATCCGCGCACAGTACGCGCCCGGCAGCTCGCACGACTCCAACTCCGTGTGCAGCTCCAGGACTTGGCCCGGCGGCACGTTCATCCCGCGCAGTTCGTGGAAGATCTGCCACTCCGGGTGCGGGGTGCCGGGCGCCGAACGCCGGATGAGCTGCTGCTCGGAGCCGTCCTGGGCGCGGTAGCGCAGGACCGCCTGATACCCGGGACCGACGATCGGCTGCCCCGCCGGGTTGGGGTACCCGTAGGCCGCCGGGGGCATGCCCTGGGGTAC
The DNA here is from genome assembly GCF_048159485.1 of Streptomyces sp. 4F14. Lineage (NCBI taxonomy): Bacteria > Bacillati > Actinomycetota > Actinomycetes > Kitasatosporales > Streptomycetaceae > Streptomyces > Streptomyces sp. 4F14. The sequence continues at coordinate 142,583 of NZ_JBLRVY010000030.1, read as the reverse complement.
TACCGGAGGGGGAGGCGGGGTGGCAGCACCACCGGGTACGCCCGGAGGGGTACCCGGGAACGCGCCGGGAGGTGCCGCGGGGGCGCCGGGGAACGGGGCCGCACCCTGGGCGCCCGGCACTCCGGGTGCGCCCGGCGGCATGCCGGGAGCGTTCGGAGGTGCGCCGGGGACACCCGGGGCACCCGGCGGGGGCGGCGGCATGCCGGGGCCACCCGGCGGAGGCGCGGCCAGCATCGTTTCGGCCTGGTGCACAGCGCCGGGGGTGCCCGGGGTACCAGGGGCGCCGGGGGGCTGCGGGGCGCCAGGAGCACCGGGGGCGCCCGGCGGAGGCGGCGGCACGGCACCGGGCGCCTGTCCGGCACCGGGCTGACCAGGGCCGGGGCGACCGGCGGCGGGCGGCTGAGCACCGGCGGGCATGCCGGGAGGCGTGCCAGGGGGTGCTACCGGAGGTGTACCCGGGGAGGACCCCGGAGCTACCGGAGCACCCGGCCCACCGGCCCCACCGGCCCCACCGGGCAGGTCACCCTCAAGCGCGGACACCAACTGCGTGGGTACGTACGCCCCAGCCGGACCGGCAGGACCACCGGCCCCGGCCCCGCCCCCCGGCACCCCGGGCGCACCCGGCGGAGGCGGCGGCGCACCCGCACCACCACGCCCCCGGCGCGGAGGCGGCGCCGCCCGGCTGGTCGCGGCATCGGCGATGTCCCCGGCGTTGGGAGCGAGCCCCCGCCCGGCGGACGCGGGCTCCTGCGAAGCCCCGCCTTGAGCACCCGGCCCACCCGCACCGACGGTCTGCGGAGCACCCGGCACGCCCTGGGCTCCGCCGGGAACACCGGAGTTGGGCACACCGGCACCCTGAACTCCACCAGGAACACCGGGGTTGGACGGGCCAGCACCCGGAACCCCGCCAGGAACACCGGGGTTGGACAGGCCGGCACCCGGAACCCCGCCAGGGGCAGTCGAGTTGGGCGCACCAGTGCCCGGGGCTCCGCCGGGGACACCCGAGCCAGGCGCACCGACCCCCTGGGCCCCGCCGGGCACCGGCGAGTTGGGAGCGCCGCCCCCGGGAACCCTGCCAGGGACACCCGAGCCAGGCGCACCGACCCCCTGATGCCCGCCCGCAGTGGGCGAGTTGGGCACACCGGGACCCGAAACCCCGCCCGGCCCACCCGCGTTGACCCCGCCCGGCCCACCGGCCGTCTGCGGATACCCGTACGCGGACCCCTCCGGCCCCCCACCCCCCGGCGCACCCAACGCAGGCGCGACCGCCGTCGGCGGCAACTGACTTCCCCCGGACATCAACGCGGTCGGCGCATCGGCGGCGACCCCGGACCCCCGCCCCCGCTCCCCGTCGCTCAACGGCGGAGCGAACACGGTCGCGGGCAGCGGAACGGACCGGTCCTCGCCCCCGTCCCCGTTGGTATCGGTCCCGGCCCAGGGAGTAGCCCCGGCAGGAACAGAAGGACCACCACCGGAAGTCGAACCACCGGACACGCCGGGAGCACCAGGCACGACGGGCGCAGCGGGCTGACCGGAGACACCGGCACCGGCACCCGGCCCCCCAACACCCGCCCCAGCACCCGGCGTTACCCCATCCCCCCGCTCCCCGATCCCCAGCTTGTCCGCCGCATCCTGCAACCACTCCGGCGGCGTCAGAAGGAACGACGTCTGGTTGAGGTCGACCCGCGCGGGAGCCGCCGGCACCGCATCCGCGACAACCCCCGCCTCACCCCCGTACCGCTCCTCGTACCGGCGGATGACCTCCCCCACCGGCAGGGACGGCCACAGCGTCGCCTCCCCGCTGTCCCGGGCGATGACGAGCCGCTGCGCACCCCCGTCCCCGCGAGGGCCTTCCGCGCGGTCCTCCGCCCAGACCACGAACCCGAGGCCGAACTCCCGTACGCGCACCTCGCGATGCTGGTACACGGGCACGTCCCCGTTGACCCACTCCTCCGCGCGCTCCTGCGCCTGCGCGAACGTCACCATGCGCTGATCACTCCCCAGCAACCGGAACGACGCGGGCGAAGCCGCCGTCCACCATCAGGTTGGCCACCGTCTCCAACTCCGGTGGATCACCGGCGAGTCGGGACAGGAACGCGTCGAAGTCGTCGCCGCAGGGCACGAGGAGGCGTTCGACGCGCTCGGCCGGCGGCCAGGTGGGATCGGCGTCGCGGACGTCGTCGTACGCGCAGAACCACACCGAACCGAGGTGCTCGCCCTTGACCTTGACGGCGATCAGGCCGCCCTGGACGAAGGCGACGCCGAGGTAGTCCTTGGTGAGGTGGTCGCGCAGGCATTTGTTGACGTACACGAGGTCGTTGACGGCGGCCTCGTCGCGGACCGTGAAGAAGGGCTGGTCGACGAGGAGCCCCAACTCGGCGTCGAGGGCGGCCCCGACGGGTGCGCAGCCGCCCGCGGCCTTGAGGAAGGAGCGGTAGGCGCCGGGCAGGCGGTAGCCGAGGTCCTCCTCGACGTTCTGCACCTGTGCCTCGGTCACCGCGACGCCCGACTTCGGCAGCCGGAAGTGCGCGGGGCGGGTCTCCTGGAGCGGCCGGGTGCCCCGTTTCGCGTGGTCGACGCGGGCCGTCGCGACACCGCCGTGGTGCCGAAGCAGCGCCTTGACGTCCACCGGTATCAGTTCGAGGCGGCGTGTCCCGGCGACGTGGTGCCAGGTCCAGCCGTGCGGGGTCGCGACCTGCGAGACCGTGTCCCACAGCTCGTGCCCGGCGGCGGCCTGCGCGGCGTTCGCCGACACGTAGTCCGTGAGGCGTAGTTCGTCGACGCCGAACCCCTCCGGGGGGTCCGCGATCTCCGCCACCGCCCGCGCGTACGGCGAGAAGTCGGGGTAGCCGCGCTCGTCGACCCGTACACCTCTGGGGTGACGGCCCGCCCGGACCGGGTCCGGAAAGTGCACGACCTGCCCGGCGTATGCCGCGTTCGGCGGCGCGGTCTGCCCGAGCCGACCTGTCGTCATGGCGGTTGCCCCCTGCGGCGCTCTGTACGGCGCCCGCCGGCGGTTCCGCTTTCCGGCCCCGTCCGACTCGCCCCGTATCCGACTGTCTCCACCGCTTCCCGGCACACGTCCGTCGCGCACCCACGGTGCCGACAGCCTATGCGGTACGGCCGGACGGGTCACCGGCCCTCCACTTCGTCCCCCCTGAGTACGGTGACCTGCCGTCACCCTCTGGTGACAGCCCGACCCGTCCCGGGCGTGTCGCCACGCCCCAGCTTCCGCACAGGCCACGCCATTTGGCACCCTGTGTCCTCCGGGGGGATGCCCGGGGAGGGAAAAACGATCATGAACGCGACGCAGACAGGACCGCACGGCACGGACCGCAACGCTGCCGCCACCGCTCACGGAACGTCACCCGGCGTCCACAGACCACCCCACGCGTCGCAGGTCCCACCGCACAGAACGGACGACGCGCTCCAGGGAGGTAGCCCTCAGGCAGGGCCTACCCCAGAGGGACACGGCCCGGGAAGCCACGCCCCCGGCGACCCCCGCAGCGGCGACCCCCGCATCGGCTGGTCCGCCGACACCCCCCACGCCCCCGCCCTGCGCCACCGCCGCGACGGCATCCTGCCCACCGTCGCCGCCGCGCTCTCCGTCCGTGGCGCCACCCTCACCGGCACCGCCGCCCGCGGCGACCAGCCGCCCCCGCTGCACCACCTCGTGCAGGACTTCCTCGACACGCTCCCCAGCGACCGCCGCGACCGCTTCACCGGCCGCTGCGCCGAGGCGCTCGTCATCTCCCGGCACATCGCCGCCGCCGACACCGCCCGCAGCCGCCGCGCGGCCCGCAAACCCATGACGAACGGCGAGGCCCGCAAGGCCCTCAAGCAGTCCAAACTCACCACCCGCCACATCCGCGAGGACGGCGACCCCCTGCACGGCACGTTCGCGCCCCCCTGCCGCGCCTGCACCGCCCTCACGGACCACTTCGGCATCCGGATCGTCGAGACGTCCGAGGAGTAGCCGCGTACGACACGGAAACCGGGGCAGCCGGGTAGGGCACGGCGCGCACGCCCCGTACGCACCACGGGCCCCACGCCCTCGCCGAGAACCAGCCGCCCGGCAGAAGCGTCACCATCACCGAAGCACCACCCGCACCACCGCCCTGACCTCGACGAACGAACGGCAGATGCACCACACCGACCGCACCTCCACCACCCGCTTCCCCGTCCCCGTGGACGCCGCGCTCCGCGCCGCGGGCTGGGTCCCCGGGCGCTGGGACATCAAGCAAGCCGAGTACTGGGCGGACGCCCTCCGCGACCACGCCTCCCCGGCCGGCCACCGCCACGCGGTCTTCCCGGCGGCGGTGGAAGCCTGGGCGGAGTTCGGCGGCCTGCACCTCGCCCCCACGGGCCCGGGCCGCCAGATCGCCCCGGCGGCCTTCCACCTGGACCCCCTGCACGGCCTCCACCAGCCCCGCACCCTCGCGGACCTGGGCCGGGCCCTCTCCACGGACCTGGCCCCCCTCGGCGCCGAACCCCGGACCAACTCCCTGCTGGCCATCGACACCGCGGGCCGCGTCTACGCCCTGGACCACACCGGCGACTGGTACCTGGCCCCGACGATCGACCAGGCCCTGGCCGCGCTCATATCGGGCACGACCCCCACCCGCCTGACGACGGCGCCCTGAACCGGGAGAAGCACACCCCCCGGGCAAGGCCCCCTCTACTCCCCCGCGGGAATCACCGCCGACACCCTGAATCCCCCCGCCTCCGTAGGCCCGGAGACGAAGACGCCCCCCAGGGCCGCCACCCGTTCCTTCATGCCGACCAGACCGTTCCCCCCGGAGGGCAGGCGGGCGGCGGAAGCACCCTCCGGCGGGGGCTCGTTCTCGACCTGCATGGCGATCTCCTCGTCGCGGTGGGCGAGGCGGACGTAGGTCTTGGCGCCGGCGGCGTGCTTGTGGACGTTGGTGAGGGCTTCCTGCACGACGCGGAACGCGGTCTGCTCGATGACGGCCACGTAGGCCCGCGCCTCCCCCTCCACCGACAGCGCGACGACCATGCCGGCCGCGGCGGACTGCCCGATCAGCTCCTCGACGTCCGCGAGGCAGGGCCCCTCCCCGTCCTCGACGGCGCGGGAGGCGGCGGCAGCGGCGGCCGCGCCGACGGCGGCCAGCGGCAGCCCCCCGCCGGGCGCACCCGGACGTTCGCCCCCGCTGCGCAGCACCCCGAGCATCTCCCGCAGCTCGGTGAGCGCCTGCCGCCCCATGTCCCCGACGAGCGCGGCGTTGCGTACGGCCTTCTCGGGGTCCTTGCGGGCGACGGCCTGGAGCGCGGCCGCGTGGACGACCATGAGGCTGACCCGGTGCGCGACGACGTCGTGCATCTCGCGGGCGATCCTGGTCCGCTCCTCCCCCCGGGCCCACTCGGCCCGTTCCTCGGCCCGTTCGGCGAGGAGCTGGAGTTCGCGCTCCAGGCTGTCGGCGCGCTCCCGCAGGCTCTCCATCAGCCGGCGCCGCGCCCCGACGTACAGCCCGAGGAGTACGGGCGGCGCGGTCATCCCGAGCGCCGTGGCGATCGACGCGAAGGCGACGAACCCGTCCCCGCCGGTCAGGTTCCCCTGGGGCAGCCCCTTCAGCCGTACGAACGTCACGACGAGCATCCCCACCAGCGACATCCCCGCGAGCGACCCGACGACCCGCCGGGGCAGGTCGGTCGCGGCGAGGGTGTACAGCCCGACGAGCGCGAGGAGGTACCCCATCTGGGCCGGCGTGATGGCGATCGCCACCAGCACGACGGCGATGGGCCACTTCCGCCGTACGACGAGCACACTCCCGGCCGCCGCCCCGAACAGCACCCCCGCCCACACCGGAATCCCCGCGGCGCCCGCGAACGGCCACCCCTCCACCGCGCACTCGACGACGGACGCGACCGCGAGCCCCACATCCAGCGCGGCACTGCGCCACCGCCCCCACCACCACGGCCCCGCCCGGTCCGCGGCCGCCTCTTCCCCCGTCCTGGTCATGCGTCCACCCTACGGGCGCCCCCGCCCCGTTTCCCGGAAACTTTCCCCGGCAGATCCGCCCCCGCCGACCATCCGCCGACCCGTTTGTACCGTCGCACGGAGGCCATCCGGTACGGCATAGTAGGAAGCGCCACTCGACGGACCCGGGCCGTTTGTCCGGTTCAGTCGTGATCATTCCCCTGTGGTGTAATTGGCAGCACCGTGGCTTTTGGTGCCATTTGTCCGGGTTCGAGTCCTGGCGGGGGAGCGCGAGTCGGAGACGGGCCCTGACTGATACACCGGTCAGGGCCCGCTCTCATGTCCTCCGGGAAACCCCCCGGTATCCTTCGGGTGTCCCCACCCACACAAAGCCGAAGGGCAACTCCGTGAGCGCCATCCGCCCGGCAGCCGTCGTCGTTCTCGCAGCGGGTGAGGGCACCCGTATGAAGTCGGCCACACCGAAGGTCCTGCACGAGCTGTGCGGCCGGACGCTGGTGGGCCATGTGCTCGCCGCGGCAAGGGAGTTGGACCCGGAGAACCTCGTCGCCGTCGTGGGGCACGCCCGCGAGCAGGTCACGGCGCACCTCGCGGAGACCGACGGCGACGTCCGGACCGCCGTACAGGAGCAGCAGAACGGCACCGGTCACGCCGTACGGATGGCGCTGGAGGAGCTGGGCGGGGAGATCGACGGGACCGTCGTCGTCGTATGCGGTGACACCCCCCTGCTGACGGGCGCCACGCTCACGGCGCTCGCCGCCGCGCACCGCACCGACGGGAACGCGGTGACGGTGCTCACGGCGGAGGTGCCGGACGCGACGGGGTACGGGCGGATCGTGCGGGACGCGGGCGGCGCGGTGACGGCGATCGTCGAGCACAAGGACGCGAACAGCGGGCAGCGCGCGATCCGGGAGATCAACTCGGGGGTGTTCGCGTTCGACGGGCACCTCCTCGCGGACGCCCTGAAGAAGGTCCGCACGGACAACAGCCAGGGCGAGGAGTACCTGACGGACGTCCTCGGCATCCTGCGCGAGGCCGGTCACCGCGTCGGCGCCTCGGTCGCGGGCGACCACCGCGAGATCGCCGGCATCAACAACCGCGTGCAGCTCGCCGAGGCCCGCCGCATCCTGAACGACCGCCTCCTGACGCAGGCCATGCTGGACGGCGTGACGGTCATCGACCCGGCGACGACGTGGGTCGACGTGACGGTGACGTTCGGCCAGGACGCCGTCGTCCACCCCGGCACCCAGCTCCAGGGGACCACGCACATCGGCGCGGGCGCGGAGGTCGGCCCGAACACCCGGCTCACGGACACCCGCGTCGGCGCGGGGGCCCGCGTCGACAACACCGTCGCGCTCTCCTCGACGATCGGGGAGAACGCGAGCGTCGGCCCGTACGCGTACCTGCGCCCCGGCACCCGGCTGGGCGCGAAGGGCAAGATCGGTACGTACGTCGAGACGAAGAACGCGTCGATCGGCGAGGGGACGAAGGTCCCGCACCTGTCGTACGTCGGCGACGCGACGATCGGTGATTTCAGCAACATCGGCGCCGCGAGCGTGTTCGTGAACTACGACGGCGAGAGCAAGCACCACACGACCGTCGGCTCGCACTGCAAGACGGGTTCGGACAACATGTTTGTGGCACCCGTCACGGTCGGGGACGGCGCGTACACCGCCGCCGGGTCCGTGATCACGAAGGACGTACCGCCCGGTTCGCTGGCCGTGGCCCGTGGCCAGCAGCGGAATATCGAGGGCTGGGTGGCCCGTAAGCGTCCGGGAAGCGCCGCGGCGAAGGCGGCGGAGGCGGCTTCCCGGCGAGGCGAAGGCGAAAGCTGACCGAAAACGGCTGCGCCGAACAGGGCGTACCGTGATAAGTGCATACCCGCACCCACCAGCTGAGACGGCTCCCTCACGCCCAGTTGTGAGGTCAACCGGCGTCGCGCGGCTGAGACACCTCTGAGGAGACAGTGCTGTGACCGGGAACAAGACGACCGGCGAGAAGAAGATGATGTTCTTCTCCGGCCGCGCCCACCCCGAGCTTGCCGAGGAGGTCGCCCACCAGCTGGGGGTCGGGGTCGTTCCGACCAAAGCCTTCGACTTCGCGAACGGCGAGATCTACGTCCGCTACGAGGAGTCGGCGCGCGGTGCGGACTGCTTCGTGATCCAGAGCCACACGGCTCCGATCAACCAGTGGATCATGGAACAGCTGATCATGATCGACGCGCTGAAGCGGGCCTCGGCCCGGTCGATCACGGTCATCGTGCCGTTCTACGGCTATGCCCGCCAGGACAAGAAGCACCGCGGCCGCGAGCCCATCTCAGCCCGCCTCATCGCGGACCTGATGAAGACGGCCGGCGCGGACCGGATCCTCACGGTCGACCTGCACACCGACCAGATCCAGGGCTTCTTCGACGGCCCGGTCGACCACCTCTTCGCGCTGCCGCTGCTCGCGGACTACGTGGGCGCGAAGGTCGACAAGGGCAAGCTGACGGTCGTCTCCCCGGACGCGGGGCGCGTGCGCGTCGCCGACCGCTGGTGCGACCGCCTCGGCGCCCCCCTCGCCATCGTCCACAAGCGCCGGGACAAGGACGTCGCGAACCAGGTCACCGTCCACGAGGTCGTGGGTGAGGTCAAGGGCCGCGTCTGCGTCCTCGTCGACGACATGATCGACACCGGTGGCACGATCTGCGCCGCCGCGGACGCCCTGTTCGCGCACGGCGCGGAGGACGTCATCGTGACGGCCACGCACGGCGTGCTCTCCGGCCCGGCCGCCGACCGGCTCAAGAACTCCCGGGTGAGCGAGTTCGTGTTCACGAACACGCTGCCCACGCCGGGCGAGCTGTCCGCCAGCCTCGACAAGCTGACGGTGCTCTCCATCGCGCCGACCATCGCGAGCGCGGTGCGCGAGGTGTTCGAGGACGGTTCGGTGACGAGCCTCTTCGACGAGCAGTGAGGTTTCTGCAACCGGTTGTGAGCGGTTGCTGATCGTTTTGGGGATGGCCTTCCTCGCCGAGTAGACTGCCCGAGTTGCTCGGCGAGGGAGGCCGTCCCGCTTCGGTGGGATCGGCGGTCCGTTATCGACGCGCTCTTCGTAGCAGGCCGTTGTTCGGCCGGGTGACCACGTCCGTTACCCAGATCTACGAGGAGTTGATCCCCATGTCCGAGGTCAAGCTCGCCGCCGAGACCCGCAGCGACTTCGGTAAGGGTGCCGCCCGCAGCATCCGCCGCGAGAACAAGGTTCCCGTCGTCCTCTACGGCCACGGCACCGAGCCCCAGCACCTCACCCTCCCGGGCCACGAGCTGCTCCTCGCCCTGCGTACGCCGAACGTCCTGATCTCCCTGGACATCGACGGCAAGGGCAACGAGCTCGCCATCCCGAAGGCCGTCCAGCGCGACGCGATCAAGGGCTTCCTCGTCCACGTCGACCTGCTGCTCGTCAAGCGCGGCGAGAAGGTCAACGTCGAGGTCCCCGTGCACACCGAGGGTGAGCTCGCCGCCGGCGGCAACCTGCTGGAGCACGTCCTGAACGCGCTGCCCGTCGAGGCCGAGGCGACCCACATCCCCTCCGAGGTCACCGTCTCCATCGAGGGCCTTGAGGCCGGCGCCGCCGTCCTCGCCAAGGACATCAAGCTCCCCTCCGGCACGACCCTGGCCGTCGACGGCGAGACCGTCGTCCTCCAGGTCCTCGCCGCGCAGGCGGAGGAGTCCACGGAGGACGCGGGCGACGAGGCCGCCGAAGCCTGAGTCGTCACCGTCTAAGCTCCAAGCCGCCGTCCCTCCCCAGGGGCGGCGGCTTCGGCATGCATCTAGGAGACTTCCCCCATGACCACCCCCGCCTCCACCGACCCCTGGCTGATCGTCGGCCTCGGCAACCCCGGTCCCGAGTACGAGATGAACCGCCACAACATCGGTTTCATGGTGGCCGACCTGCTGGCCCAGCGGATGGGGGGCCGCTTCAAGCGGGCCGGGAAGGCGCAGGCGCAGGTCCTTGAGGGCCGCCTCGGAGCGCCGGGCCCCGCGAGCCGCCGGGTGATCCTGGTCAAGCCGATGTCCTTCATGAACCTCTCCGGCGGGCCGGTCAACGCCCTGCGCGACTTCTACAAGGTCCCCCTCGCGAACATCGTCGCCGTCCACGACGAGCTGGACATCGACTACGGCACGCTGCGGCTGAAGATCGGCGGCGGCGACAACGGCCACAACGGCCTCAAGTCGATGACGAAGTCGATGGGCGCGGACTATCACCGGGTCCGCTGCGGGATCGGGCGCCCGCCGGGGCGGATGCAGGTCGCCGACTTCGTCCTCAAGGACTTCTCGTCCACGGAGCGCAAGGAGCTGGACTGGTTCGTGGACCGGGCGGCGGACGCGGTGGAGGCGTTGGTGGCGGAGGGTCTTGAGCGGGCGCAGCAGTCGTACAACTCCTGAGGGAGGGTACGTCTGACCAGCCAACATTGACGGACCGCGCGGGCATGGCCAATGATCCCCGCCATGCCAGCCTCCCGTCGTCGCCGGGCGGCCAAGTCCCGTCGTTCGTCGTCCACCGCTCTGCGGGTCGGACGGCTCGCCTCGATGGGGCTGGTCACCCTCCTGATCCTCATCGCGGGCGTGTGGGCGTCCTGGGGGACCGCGCAGCACGTGATGCTGCCGGGCGGCCGGGAGAAGGGGACCGTCGCGGTGACGCGGTGCGGGGAGGAGTCCTGCACGGGGCCCTTCACGCCGGGTTCGGCGGGGGCGGCGGCCCGCAGGAGCATGGTCATCGCCGAGCCGATCGCCGTCGAGGTCGGGCAGACGTACGACGTGGTCGTGAAGCCGGACTCGAACGAGGCGGTCCGCTCGGGGCCCGCCGGGATCCTGTACGCGTGGGTGCCGTTCGGGGGCGCCCTGCTGCTCGCGTCGATCACCGTCGCCGGGGGGCTGCGCAAGGCGCGGCTGGCGTGGGTGATGGCGGGGTCGGGGGTGGCGTTGGTGACGGCGGCGTTCCTCGCGGTGTGAGGCGTGTACGAGGGTGAGGCGCCCCGAGTCGCGCAGCCGCCCCCTCCGTTCACCGCCTTTCCCCGCCAGGCACGCCGAAGGGCGCCCCGGTTGCCCGAGACGCCCCCGACTCCCCCTGTGTCAGCCGGTGTTGCGCAGCCCCGCCGCGACACCGTTGACCGTGAGCAGCAGCGCCCTCGACAGCACCGGGTCGGACTTCTCCCCCGCCGCGGCGGCGTCTCGCTGGCGCTTCAGCAGCGTCACCTGGAGGTAGGAGATCGGGTCGAGGTAGGCGTCGCGGATGGCGAACGTCTGCTTCAACACGGGCTGGGCGTCGAGGAGTTCGGTCTCGCCCGTGACCTTCAGGACCTCGGCGACGGTGAGTTCGTGCTCGGCGCGGATCCGGTCGAAGACGTGCTTCAGCTCGTCCGGCACGAGGGTGTCGACGTAGTGCGAGGCGATCCGCAGGTCCGTCTTCGCGAGGGTCATCTCGACGTTGGAGATGAAGTTGCGGAAGAAGTGCCACTGCCCGTGCATCTCGTCGAGGACGCCCTCTCCTCCCAATGTCGCAGTGAGCCCCGCCTCGCGCAGCGCCTTCAGGCCGGAGCCGACGCCGTACCAGCCGGGGACGATCTGCCGGGACTGGGTCCAGCCGAAGACCCAGGGGATGGCGCGCAGTCCGTCGAGCGAGACGCCCGAGCCGGGGCGGCGGGAGGGCCGCGAGCCCAGGTGCAGGTCGGCGAGCTGGTCGACCGGTGTGGAGGCGAGGAAGTACGTCGGCAGGTCGGGGTCCTCGACGAGCTCGCGGTAGGAGGCGTGCGCGGCGTCGGAGACGACGTCCATGGCCGCGTCCCACCGCGCGAGCGCCTCGTCGGACTGCCGGGGCGCGGTGTGCAGGGCGGACGCCTGGAGCGTCGCGGCGACGGTCAGCTCCAGGTTCTCGCGGGCCAGCGAGGGGATGAGGTACTTGTCGGAGATGACCTCACCCTGCTCGGTGACCTTGATCTCGCCCTCCAGGGTCCCCCAGGGCTGGGCGAGGATCGCGTCGTGCGAGGGGCCGCCGCCCCGGCCGACGGTGCCGCCGCGACCGTGGAAGAGCCTCAGGCGTACCCCGTACCTGTGGGCTACGTCGCGCAGCCTGCGCTGGGCGCGGTGGATCTCCCACTGGGAGGTCGTGATACCCCCGAACTTCGACGAGTCGGAGTACCCGAGCATGACCTCCTGGACATCACCCCGGAGAGCTACGAGCCGCCGGTACGACGGGTCGGACAGCATCTCTTCGAGGATGGTGTCGGCGGCCTTCAGCTCGTCGGTGGTCTCCAGGAGCGGCACGATGCCGATGCGAGCCCACCCGGCGTGCAGGTCGATGAGTCCGGCCTCGCGCGCCAGGACGGCCGCCGCGAAGACGTCGTCGGCGCCCTGGCACATCGAGATGATGTACGACTCGATGACCTCGGGCCCGAAGACCTCCAGCGCCCGCTTGACGGTGAGGAAGACGCCGAGGGTCTTCTCCCCGGCCGCGTCGACGGGGGCCGGGGTCCCGGCCAGCGGGCGGCGTGAGCGCAGCTCCTTCGCGAGGAGCTTCGTGCGGTACTCGCGCGGCATGTCCGTGTAGCGCCAGGACTCCTCGCCGAGCCGGTCGAAGAGCTGGCCGAGGGCGTGGTGGTGGGCGTCGGCGTGCTCGCGGACGTCCATGGTGGCGAGCTGGAGGCCGAACGCGGCCAGCGTGCGGATCGTCCGGTTCATGCGGCCGTCGGCGAAGAGCCCGCCCCGGTGCCGGCGCAGGGACTCCTGGATCAGCGTGAGGTCGGTGATCAGCTCGCTGGTGCCGAGGTAGTCGCGGCCCTCGGCGTGCGGGATGCCCTCGGCGAGGCGCCGCTTGGTGTTCTCCAGCTTCTGCCGGATGCAGGTGGCCTTGAGCCGGTAGGGCTCCTCGGCGTTGAGGCGCTTGTAGCGGGGGCTGATCTCGGGGAGGCGTTCGAGGTCGAGCGCCAGGGAGTCCAGTAGCTCCTGGGTAGCACCGGTGTAGCGGATGGAGTTGGAGAGGAACCCGCGCAGTTCGTCGATGGTCTCCAGCGCGTCGTTGATGCCGTGCTCGTGCTGGAGGATGAGGACGTCCCAGGTCACCTGGGGGGTGACGTTCGGGTTGCCGTCGCGGTCGCCGCCGATCCACGTACCGAAGGTGAGGGGCCGGGTGTCGTCCGGAAGTACTACGCCCACCCGCTCCAGCTCGGCGGTCAGGTCCTCCAGGACGTCGCCGACCGCGTTCGCGTGCAGCTCGTCCAGGTAGTAGATCGCGTTGCGGGCTTCATCGGCCGGCTCGGGGCGTACCACCCGCAGTTCATCGGTCTGCCACACGAGGTCGATGTTCTCGGCGAGACGGGTGTCGTAGCGGCGCCGGTCGGACTCGATGACCGGGGTCTCCAGGAGGGCCGCGATGCGCCGGAGCTTGTTCAGGACCGAGCGGCGGGCCGCCTCGGTGGGGTGGGCGGTGAAGACGGGGCGGACGTTCAGGTTCCGGACGCTCTCGCGGACGTGGTCCGGGTCGGCGTCCTTGAGGCGGTCCGCCGTCCGCGCGAGCAGTCCGCCCTCGGCGGCGCGGCGGGCGCGCAGCTCACGGCCGCGGTGGACCTGCTCGGTGACGTTCGCCAGGTGGAAGTACGTGGAGAAGGCGCGCACCAGCTTGGCGGCGGTCTCCAGTTCGATGCCGCGCAGCAGTTCGGCTGCGGCCTCGCCGTCCTCGCGGGTGAGGCGGCGGACCTTCTCGACGAGGTCGAGGAGTTCGGGACCTTCCTGCCGTACGAGGGTCTCGCCCAGGAGGTCGCCCAGCCTGCGGATGTCGGCGCGCAGCTCGGCGGAGGTGGTCTCCTGGGCAACAGTCTGGTCGTCGGCACTGCTCACAGGTGCGGCTCCTTGCAGTGGTGAAGCTCTTCTGGCATCTGGAGGAAACCCGGAGGTCAGGCGGGTACGCGGCTGACTTTCGCATACAGGCCGGACATCAGGGAAGAAAACAGAGCGGACCGCGCTGTCCGACCGAGTCCAAGGATAGGTGTCCAGCGGCACGCGCAGGCTGTCGGGCTCTTGCCGGACCGGACGGCGCTGCCATACTTACGACGCCGTAGGTTACGGAACCGTAGGAAGCCCGTCCTCGGCCAGGGCCGACAAGCCCTGGGTACCCGATCCACACCCTCGACCCCACAGGGGACGCCCCATGGCCACAAGCTCCGACGTGATCGACGACGCCCCGGAGGCGACGCCCGGCGCACCACTGCCGTCCCAGGCGCAGTCGGCGACGCTGGGCGGGGAGCAGAAGCGCTCGATCGAGCAGATCACCCTCCTCCTCTTCATCACCGTCCCGTTCCTGGCGATCCTCGCGGCCGTGCCGCTGGCGTGGGGCTGGGGGGTGAGCTGGCTGGACCTCGGCCTGATGGTCTTCATGTACTTCCTCGGCTGCCACGGCATCACGATCGGCTTCCACCGGTACTTCACGCACGGCTCGTTCAAGGCGAAGCGCCCGCTGCGGATCGCGCTCGCGATCGCCGGGTCGATGGCGGTCGAAGGTCCGCTGGTGCGCTGGGTCGCCGACCACCGCAAGCACCACAAGTTCTCCGACGCCGAGGGCGACCCCCACTCGCCGTGGCGCTTCGGGGAGACGATCCCGGCGCTGCTCAAGGGCCTGTGGTGGGCCCACATCGCCTGGATGTTCGACGAGGAGCAGACGCCGCAGGACAAGTACGCGCCCGACCTGATCAAGGACCCGGCGATCCGGACGATCTCCCGTACGTTCATCGTGTGGGCGTTCGTCTCCCTCGCGATCCCGCCGCTGGTCGGCGGCCTGGTGACGATGTCCTGGTGGGGTGCGTTCACCGCGTTCTTCTGGGGCTCCCTGATCCGCGTCGGTCTCCTGCACCACGTGACCTGGTCCATCAACTCCATCTGCCACGCCGTCGGCAAGCGCCCCTTCAAGTCCCGTGACCGCTCCGGGAACGTGTGGTGGCTGGCCGTCCTGTCCTGCGGCGAGTCCTGGCACAACCTGCACCACGCCGACCCGACGTCCGCGCGGCACGGCGTCGAGCGCGGCCAGATCGACTCCTCGGCGCGGCTGATCCGCTGGTTCGAGGCGTTCGGGTGGGCGTACGACGTGCGCTGGCCGTCACGCTCGCGTATCGATTCGCGCCGCAACACCGACGCGGACCCGTCCCGGCGCCGGAAGGCGAGCGCCGAAGCGGCATGATGGACGCCGTGGCCATCGATCCCAGCAGCACCGAGACCAACGAGAAGCCCCGGCGCCCGCGCCGTACCCGGATGACCGGGGCGCAGCGCCGTCAGCAGCTTCTGGAGATCGGCCGCACCCTCTTCGCGGCGAAGGGCTTCGAAGCCACGTCGGTGGAGGAGATCGCGGCGAAGGCCGGGGTCTCCAAGCCGGTCGTGTACGAGCACTTCGGCGGCAAGGAGGGGCTGTACGCGGTCGTCGTGGACCGTGAGATGCGTCGGCTGCTGGACATGGTCACGAGCTCCCTCACCGCCGGGCACCCCCGCGAGCTGTGCGAGCAGGCCGCCTTCGCCCTCCTCGACTACATCGAGGAGTACACGGACGGCTTCCGCATCCTCGTCCGCGACTCCCCCATCCCGCAGTCCACCGGCTCCTTCGCCTCGCTGATCTCCGACATCGCGACGCAGGTCGAGGACATCCTCGGCCGCGAGTTCAAGAGCCGCGGCTTCGACCCCAAGCTCGCCCCCCTGTACGCCCAGGCCCTGGTCGGCATGGTCGCCCTGACCGGCCAGTGGTGGCTGGACGTCCGCCGCCCCAAGAAGGCCGAGGTCGCCGCCCACCTGGTGAACATCGCCTGGCACGGCCTGGACGGCATGGAGGCGAAGCCGCACCTGATAGGGCGGCGGAAGTCCTAGCCCTTGTTGCCGAACTGGATGGCGTCCCGCAGTTGCCGGGTGAGGTGTGCGGCGCGGTTCAGGTCGGCGTCCGCGACCGTGACCAGGGCGCGGACGCCGCGGTCCGCCCAGGCGCACATGCTGACGGTCGGGTCCTCGGCGGGCAGGTCGGGGAGGCGTAGTTCCTGGCATCTGAAGAGGACGGGTGTCTTCTGGTCGGGGCCGCCGTTCGCCAGGATCAGGCGTGGTTTCTGGAGCACCTCGACCCCCGGGGCGCCGGCGGCGGTCTCCAGCATGTGGTTCCGGGCTCTGCGCGGGTCCTTGATCCGCCCCTTCGCCCCGTCCACGGTCAGCCAGCCCTCCTTCGGGGCGCCCGCCATCTCGGACGAGTAGAAGACGTGCACCTCGGTCGCGGTCTCGTTGCCCGGGTCCGGGGCGGTGGCGATCGTCGGGGCGTACGCGGGCCGGTCGTCCTCCACCACGAGGCCGGTGTCCCAGATCGTGTCGCCCTCCTGGCCGGTGTCCAGCACGGCGGGTCCCGACGGGTACGTCACGTAGGTCTTGCTCCCGGTCAGCGGGCCCTGCGTGATGCTCCACGCGCCCAGGCCCGCGCAGACGGCCCCGACGACGACCGACGCCCACCCCGTACGCCGCGCGCGCCCGCGCACCAGCAGGAACACCGCGAGGACGGCGAACCCGCCGGCCACACCGAGCAGCGTGAAGCCGACGCCCTCCCGCCGCTCCCGGCTGGCCCCGGTCTCGCCCTCCTCCCGGGGTGCCGGGGCCGTGACGTAGAAGGACGCGTAGTTGTCCTGGGGAGTCCCGGTGTTCGGGCCCAGCGGAGGGAAGAAGTCCACGGTGCCCGGGCCGTCGACGAGGGCCTTGTCCACGCGGATCGTCAGAGGGGCCACCGTGTCGCATCGGACGATCACCTGAGCGTATTCGGAACGCGCGGTGCGGCAGCTCCTGTGCCCGTCGAGCCCGACCGGCGACGTACCCAGGGGCAGCTCGTACGCGAGCTTCAGACCGCCCCCCACGGGCGCCCCCTCCGCCACCCTCTTCCCCGACCCGTTCTCGTAGACCCTGGGCCGCACGGTGACCGTCTCCCCCACATCACCGGCGAGATGGTCCTCCTCCAGCGAGACCCCGTAGTCGGCCTCCCCCTCCCGCGCCTGAGAGGCCCCCGCCGCTCCCAGAAGGGTCAGCACGGCGGCCACGACGACCCCGACGGACGTACCCACTGATCCACGTCGCATGCCCGTCAGACCCCCGACAGGGCCCGGGAGTTGTACGGGCGGCCCTCACTCCAGGAACTCCAGCCGGTTGCCCACCGGGTCGAAGGCGTAGCAGCGCCGACGGCCCGGGAGGGCGTCGTCCCAGGTCACCGGCGCGCCATGGGCCTCCAGCCGGGCCGCGTACGCCTCGACGCCCAGGTGGAGCCGGACCGTCCCCGCCTGGAACCAGCAGCCGCCGCGAGCTGGACGTGGTCGACGGACGTGAGCATCCCTACGCCCCCTTCGTCGCCACCGCGAACAGGCGGCGGAACGGGAGGACGGTGCCGTACGGCCGGTGCGGGTACGCCTGGCGGAGGAGGTCCCGGTACTCGTTCACGAACGTGTCGCGGGCCTCGGGGTCGGCCGCGAGGGCGTCGAGGGCGGGGCGCAGGCCGGTGCCCTTGACCCAGTCGAGGACGGGGTCGGGGCCGGGGAGGACGTGGAGGTACGTGGTCTGCCAGATGTCGGCCGTGCCGCCGAGGCGGGCGAGGTACGTCTCCGGGGTGTGGACGGAGTTCTCGTGGCGCAGGACGCCGCCCAGCAGTGGCTTCCAGCGGGGCGTGTCACCGAGTTCCCGCATCAGGGCGTGCAGGGGCGCGTCGATGTTGTCGGGGACCTGGAAGGCGAGGGTCCCGCCGGGCGCGAGGGCGTCGAACCAGGCGGGCAGGGCGTCCAGGTGACCGGGGACCCATTGCAGCGCCGCGTTGGAGATCAGCAGGTCGTACGGCTCCGCCGGGACCCACGTCGTCAGGTCCGCGTGGGCGAAGTCGAGGTCCGGGGTCGCGTACGCCGCCGCGTCGGACAGCATCTGCGGGGAGTTGTCGTAGCCGGTGACGCGGGCGGTGGGCCAGCGTTCCGTGAGGACGCGGGTCATGTTGCCGGGGCCGCAGCCGAGGTCGGCGATGCGGGGGCGGGCCGCGGGGAGGGCGGGGACCCGGGCGAGGAGGTCCATGAAGGGGCGGGCGCGGTGGTCCGCGTGACGGAGGTACTGGGCGGGGTCCCAGGAGGGGCTGGTCATACCCCTCACTCTCGCGGGGGATTCTCTTGACGTCAAGAGACTCGACATCAAGAGACTTCACATCGACACAACCACTACACTGATCGCCATGGAGGACGAGGTCGATCGGCTGGTCGCGGCGTGGCGTCGGGAACGCCCCGACCTCGACGTGGAGCCACTCGAAGTGCTGAGCCGGGTCAGCAGGCTGGCCCGCCACCTGGACCGCGCACGCCGACTGGCGTTCTCCGAGCACCAGTTGGAACCGTGGGAGTTCGACGTCCTCACGGCACTGCGCCGCGCGGGCTCCCCCTACCAGCTCTCCCCCGGCCAACTCCTCACCCAGACCCTGGTCACCTCCGGCACGATGACCAACCGCATCGACCGCCTCACCCAGAAGGGCCTGGTCGAACGCCTCCCCGACCCCACGGACCGCCGAGGCGTCCTGGTCCGCCTGACCCCGGAGGGCCGCGACCGAGCGGACGAGGCCCTGGCCGGGCTGCTGGCCCAGGAGAGGGCGATCCTGGCGGAACTGTCGACGGGGCAGAGGGGCGAACTAGCGGCGCTGCTGAGACAGTTGACGGCCCCGTTCGACAACATCCCGGGCTGAGAACGGCCGACGCCTTGCCGGGCCTGCGGGGCCTGCGGGGCCTGCGGGGCCTGCGGGGCCGAGCCTTTCAAGGGCGCGAGCTGTCGTCTTTTTAGGGGCGCGGGGCTGTATCGATGTGCGGCTACCGCCGCGCGGGCGCGATCAGCCACAGCGGACCCGCACCCGCAAACCGTCAACTCCCGGCAGACGATCAGGCGCTACGCCAACTGCCCGCCCCTCTCCACCACATCCCCGGCAAGATCAACCGGCCCAACTCCCGCCCGCCGCGCCAGCGCCACCGCCGCCAACGTCGAATGCACCCCCAACTTCCCCAGCACATTCTGCATATGAGTCCGAACGGTATGCGGCGACAGGAACAACCGCTCCGCCACAGCCTTCCGCCCCAGCCCCGCGACCATGCACCGCAGAACCTCCCGCTCCCGGGGAGTCAACGACTCCACCAACCGCTCACTCTCGGTCCGATGCTTGCGCGCGGCCGTCAACTCCCGCAGCACACCGGTCAGCAGCGCCGGAGGCAAGTGCGTCTCGTCCCGCAGCACCCCCCGGATGACGGTCAACAGCCGCGACAGGGAACAGTCCTTGGCGACCCACCCCGACGCCCCCGCCTGCAAGGCCAGCGCGGCCCGCCGGGGATCGTCCTTCTCGGCGAGGACGACGACCCGCACATACGCCTGCGAGGACCGGACCCCGGAGACGAGCGAGATCCCGTCCACATGCCCGTTCTCACTGACCTCGTGCACAGGAACCGCGGGCCTCAACCCGGGCGCCACAGCGCCCAGATCCGCGTCGACGAGAAGCACGTCGAACCGACGCCCTTCCGCCGCCGCCCGCTCCAGACTCCGCATCGCGGCGGAACCGCTGCCCGCCGCGGACACCTCGACGTCCGGCTCGGCCGCCAGCGCCGCGGCCAGCGACTCGGCGAAGATACGGTGATCGTCGACCACCAGAACACGAATGCGAACCACGAAACCCCCTTCCCCAGGCTCCTCTACAGAGCAGGGGATACCCCAGAGACAGACCGGAGAACGACGGCTGCGGGTACGACGCCCGTGGCGCGGGTGCCGCACGGCCGCCGCCGTGCGCGTACTGCTACCCCCACCGCGAGCGCCGTACCCGACTGTCTCGCCCCCTGAACGGCACCGGCCCCCCGCCGGCGCTGTTCACAGAGTAGGGCCGGGAGCACGGAGCGGAAGCGGTTTCACAGAACTGGTCGGCGGAGGCGTTTATGGTGAGCCACATGTTCGGCTTTGAGACAGAAGTGGACAACACCCGACGCGCATTGCTCCGTACGAGGCTCCGCGCGACGAACCTCTCGACGTCGCCCGCGCTCCGCGCCCTCCAGCTGACCCCGAACTCCGGGCAGTCCCCGTTACACCTCTGGGCCACCACCCCCGAGAACCCCCTCTGCGGCGGCCTCGTCGGCCACACCTGGGCCTCCTGGCTCCACGTCACCTTCCTCTGGGTCGACCCCGGCCACCGCGGCACCGGCCTCGGCACCACCCTCCTCACGATGGCGGAACGCATCGCCCACGACGACCGCGCCTGCGCGGCCGTACGCCTGGAGACCTGGGACTTCCAGGCCCCGGACTTCTACCGCAAGCTCGGTTACGACGAGGTCTGCGCGATCCCCGACTACCCGCCGGGGGTCACGGAGTACACGTTCACGAAGCGCCTCCCGTAGCGGGGACATCTGTTGCTTCCGTAAACCCGTCCACACATCTCCGTCACACCGCATCCCCATCGCCCCTTGCGTATCGGCCAGGTTGGCGAGGCCCCTCCGCGTGTTCGCACCCCGTGCACGGGACGGCAACTGCCAGGTCAGGCAGGGGAATTGGCGTGTTCGAGCCGCTGGCCGGGATCCGCCCGCAAGGCGGAGTCCGGCCTTGACCCGTTCTTGGTGTGCGCCCATTTTTGAGTCGTTGCCAGTGGAAAATTCCGATCTAAGGATGGCATGGGCATGACATGGAGATGGCGTACGGGTGTGCTCGCGGCACTGGTCGCGCTCGCCGCGGGCTCGCTCGCGCCGGTGAACGCCGTGGCGGCGGCCGGCGACGGTGAGGGGCGGCTCGTCAGTGTCGTACGGACGGCGACAGGAGAGCGCGCGTTCGAGGCGGACGGCTCGGTCGCGAAGGAGCTGCGGGCCGACCCGGCGGACAGGGAACGGCGGATCAGGGCCGCCGAGTTGGAGGGGTCCGCGCCGGCCGGGCGGAGAGCGGGCGTGACGGACGCGGACCAGGCGCACGCCCTGGCCCTGCGCAGTGGCGCCGAATACGGCACGGCCAGCGAGGAGTTGGCGTCCGGCAAGGCCAACACCCTCCAGCAGGACGACATCACGCTGGAGGAGTGCCGGGCGAACACCGATCTGTCGTGGCGCGCGGAGGGGTGGATCAAGAACCACTTCTCGTACTGCCAGATCGCCGTGCTCGTGGCGGACCAGTTCCGCTGCTGGAGCGTCTTCTGCGTCCCCATCGGCGGCTTCAGCGGGCGCATCACCCATATGGGGTACGCCTACGACGGGCTGCGGGACGTCGACTGGAAGGTGTACGTCGACGAGATCAGCTCCTGGGGCACCAGCGACGCCGGCACCCTGAAGATCGACGCCGACTGTGCGGGGTCGACCTCGGACGCGTGCGTCTCCGGCGGCTTCGACCAGGTGACGAAGGCGGTGCCGCAGTGGGAGGCGGACCCGGAGGGCTCCCTGCTGTTCCACTCGTGGGCCGATCCGCCGGACGCGTCCAGGGGTGAGCAGGTGAAGAGGGGCACGTTCTCGTTCTCGTACGACTTCCGGGCCGACGGCGGGAACAAGAGCGCGGACGGGCCGGTCACCGGCGTCCGCTTCGACTCCGCCTGGTACCTGCCCAAGAAGGAGGGGTCGATCTTCGACCGGGTCACCCCGTGGCTGAGCTACAGCACCAAGGACGGCGAGGTCAACGAGAGCGCCTGGCACATCCGGGACGCGCAGGACCACCCGGAGTCGACATACCCCCGGGTCGACGGCAAGCGCATCCCGGGCGCCTCGGCGGCCGACCCGCTGCGGCGGCTGTACCACGACACCACGCGCCGTACGCAGAACCGGGAGCGGTTCGCCGTACCCGTCTGCGAGCAACAGTGGCCGGGATACCCGGAGTTGAGCCAGGACTGCGACGAGTACCCGTTCTCCGCGACGTACGAGGGGGCGGCGCGGCACCTGTACGAGACCAACGTCCCTTACGGCCGGTTCTCCGTACGGCCCGTGCTGTTCAGTGACAACCAGGAGGCCGGGAGCAGGCTCGGGACCTGGTACGGGCGGGACCGGATCCTCGACGGGGACCGGTTCTACGTCCGGATCGTCGACTGAACCGAGCAGGCCGGTGGGGGGAGTTCACGCTTCCCTCGCCGGCTTCGGCCAGAACTGCACGACGTACTGCTCCGTCGCGTCCGGCACGGGGCGGCTGCGCCAGGACAGTTCGAGTGCCGCGTCCTGGCCCCGGGTCCAGACGCGCAGGGCGTAGCGGCCGGGTGGGCCGATCGCGAAGGCGGCTGTCCCCGGGCCCATCGTGAGGGTCCACAACTGGACCGTGCCGGAGGGGAGTTCGATCTCCGTACGCTCCTCGTCGGCCCAAGTGCCGTCCGGGGCGGGCGGGTCGTGGTCCCAGGATTCCAGGCGGACCAGGGCCCGGTGGTCGGGGGCCGCGCTGACGAAGTCGATGCGGCCGGTCCGGACGATGACCGGCTCGCCGGCCGGGCGGGGGCCCGCGGGCCAGGGGTTCGGGCAGGCATCCGTGTCGGTGTCCATCAGGCCGAACAGCCGTCGTTCTACGAGGATCAGCTCCTCGTGGGTTTTCGGCATGCCCTCATGCCTGCCGCCGCCCCCGGCGGGCAAACACGCCACCCGCCACTTTGCCGTATCTTTACCTCATGACCATCGTGCACCTCGCCGCCCAGCCCGCAGAGCCCTCCGACGGGATCACCGGATGGGTCACCGACCTGATCGACACGATCGGCGGGCCGGGAGCGGGGCTGGCGATCGCGCTGGAGAACCTCTTCCCGCCGATCCCGAGCGAGGTGATCCTCCCGCTGACGGGGTTCGCGGCGGGGCAGGGCGTGCTGAGTCTGCCGTCCGCGCTGTTCTGGACGACGCTGGGGGCGACGGTCGGGGCGGTCGTCCTGTACTGGATCGGCATGCTGGTCGGGCGGGAGCGGGTGCACGCGATCTGGGCGAAGCTGCCCCTGGTGAAGCCGTCGGACCTGGTCCGCACGGAGGAGTGGTTCGCGCGGCACGGCACGAAGGCGATCTTCCTGGGGCGGATGCTGCCCGTCTTCCGGAGCCTGATCTCGGTCCCGGCCGGCGTCGAGCGCATGCGCCTGCCCACGTTCGTCGCCCTCACCGCCCTCGGCAGCCTGATGTGGAACTCCGTGCTGATCATGGCGGGTTACTGGCTGGGGGACCAGTGGGAGCTGGTCGAGGCGTACGTGGGGGTGCTGTCGAAGGTGGTGCTCGGGCTGGCGGTGGTGGGGGTCGCGCTGTTCGTGGTGGTGCGGCTGCGGAGCAGGGGGACGGCGGGCAGGCACCGGTCGATGTGAGCGGGTTCATGTTTCCTGGGAAAGGTTCGTGATCCGGAAGCAACCTTTTCGTTCGCTGTGACAACTCGGTGGCGTACGGACCAGGGGGTCCGTGCACAGGCAACGCCGAAAGAGAGCACCGAGATGTCCCCTCGCCCCTCCACCGGGCACCGGCAGAAGCACCGTGGCCGGCGGCTGCACCAGCGCCGGAGTTTCTGGGGTGCCGTCGCGCTGGCTGTCGCGGGTGGCTCCGTGGTCGTGGTCAGCACGGCGTCCGCGGCGCCGCCCGTGGACACGGACTCCTGGTACGTCCTGGTGAACCGCAACAGCGGCGACGTACTGGACGGCCTCTCCTACGCGTCGTACGACGGCGCGGCGGTCGTGCAGTGGGCCCGGCACGGCGGGGCCAATCAGCAGTGGCGGTTCGTCGACTCGGGTGATGGCAACTACCGGCTGCTGAACCGGAATTCCGGCAAGGTGCTGGACGACTACGGCTGGTCGAAGAAGCCCGGCACGGCCCTGGTGCAGTGGCGCGACCAGAACAACGCCAACCAGCGGTTCGGCCTGAAGAAGACGTCGGACGGATACGTCCGCCTGGTCAACCGGTTCAGCGGGATGGCCGTCGAGGTCCAGAACGGCTCGAAGGCGGACGGCGGCCGGATCACCCAGAACCGCGACAGGGGCGGCCCCGGCCAGCAGTGGAAGCTCGTCCCCGTCGGAAGCGTCGGAGGCGACAAGAAGCCCGCCCCGGCCAAGCCCTCGGCTCCGGCCAAGACCCCCACCCCCCGCCTGATGGGCAGCGACAAGATCCTCATCGGCGGCTCGATGTCCGACGCCTCGGCCGCCGCCGCCCCCTTCGACGTGCGCTACGCCTACGTCCACAGCCAGCCGGCCCCCTCCCGGGACTACTACACGGCCGCGCGCTGCAAGGCCCAGTGGTCGAGCTGGTGGGGCTGCTGGAACGGCGAGACCACGGCGCCCGGCACGTACGTGACCTGGCGGGACACCGTGTCGGCCCAGGCGACGTACCAGGGCAGGGCGCGTCCGCAGCGGAACTTCTGGACCTGGTACTCGCTGCGTGACCTCGGGGACGCGGCGGGCGAGGGCGACGGCCCCGGCGAGGTCAAGGCCATCGACCGGGCCGACCTGCTCACCCGCTACCTGGACGACTACCGCTTCTTCCTCCAGAAGATCGGCACCTCGCGGGACATGATCGACATCGAGCCCGACTTCTGGGGCTACGTCCGCTCGCTCGGCGACCCGCACAAGGTCCCCGCGAAGGTCAGGGCCGCGAACCCGACGGACTGCGGGACGCAGGAGGACAGCGCGGCCGGCCTGTCCCGCTGCCTGATCGCGATGGCGCACAAGTACGCCCCGAACACGGGCGTCGGCCTCCACCTGACCTGCTGGGACTGGCAGAACAACACACAGAAGTGCGTCGACGACTACGCGGACCTCGGCGCGAAGAACGCCGACTTCCTGGTCTCCGACGTGGTGGACCGCGACGCGGGCTGGTACGCGAAGCCGGAGCACGGCGGCCGTGACACCTTCTGGACCGACCAGAAGGCCACCGCCGAGCTGAAGTTCTACAAGGCGATGGCCGAGTCGGTGGGCAAGCCGGTCGTCCTGTGGCAGATCCCGCTGGGCAACAAGGCGCAGAACAACACCACCAACCACTACAAGGACGACAAGGTGGACTGGCTCTTCGGCCACCTGGACCAGGTCGCGCGGGCGCACGTCGGCGCCCTCCTGTTCGGTCCGGGGCAGCAGGAGCAGACCACGGTCGAGTCGGACGGCGGGAACCTGATCAACAAGACGATCGGGTACTACAAATCGGGCGGTACGGCCCTGAAGTAGACGCAAGAAAGCGGCCCCAGCGCGGGGCCGCTTTCCCGTACCGCTCAGACCAGGCGCCGTGCCCCCGGCGCCGGAACCGCCTCGAAGACGCGCGGCGCGGTGAAGCCGGCCGCCGCGAACGCCTCTTCGACGGCCTTCGTGATCCCGGGGACGTCCGCCTCCTCGGCGAGGACGATCGCCGAGCCGCCGAAGCCGCCGCCGGTCATCCGGGAGCCGAGCGCGCCGGCCGCCAGGGAGGAGTCGACGACGAGGTCCAGCTCCGGGCAGGAGATGCGGAAGTCGTCCCGCAGCGACGCGTGGCCCTCCACGAGGACGGGGCCGATCTCGCGGGCGTCGGCGCCGGACTGCATGAGCGCGACGACCCGCTCGACCCGCTCGTCCTCGGTCACGACGTGCTTGACCAGCCGGCGGATCTCCTCGTCCTCGATCCGCGCCAGCGCCGCGTCCAGCTCGGCGTAGGGCACGTCCCGCAGGGCGGTGACGCCCAGGATCGCGGCGCCCTCCTCGCAGCCCGCCCGGCGCTTGCCGTACTCGCCCTCGCTGTGGGCGTGCTTGACCTGCGTGTCGACGACCAGCAGGCGCAGGCCCTCGGACGCGAGGTCGAAGGGGATCTGCTTCTGGGAGAGGTCGCGGGTGTCGAGGAAGAGCGCGTGGCCCTCCTCGCAGCAGGCGGACGCGGTCTGGTCCATGATGCCGGTCGGGGCGCCGACGTAGACGTTCTCGGCGCGCTGGCACAGGCGGGCCAACTGCCAGCGCTGGAGGCCGAGTTCGTACAGGTCGTTGAGGGCGAGGGCGACGACGACCTCAAGGGCGGCCGAGGAGGACAGGCCCGCGCCGGAGGGGACGGTGGACGTCAGGTGGATGTCCGCGCCCCGCACCGCGTGGCCCGCCTCGCGCAGCGCCCAGACGACACCCGCCGGGTACGCGGTCCAGTTGGTGTCGGCGCCGGGTTCCAGCGTCGAGATCTCCACGACGCCGCCGTCCACGTCGGCGGAGTGCAGGCGCAGGAGGTCGTCCTCGCGCCGGGACACCGCCGCGATGGCCGTGTGCGGGAGGGCGAACGGCATGACGAAGCCGTCGTTGTAGTCCGTGTGCTCGCCGATGAGGTTGACGCGGCCGGGTGCCGCCCAGACGCCTTCCGGGGCGGCGCCGTACAACTCCTCGAAGCCGTCCCGGACTTGCTGTGCGGACAACTCAGCTCTCCTTCGAAATCTGCTGGGCCGAGATCTGCTGGGCCGAAATCTGCTGGGCGAATGCCCACGCGTCGGCGACGATACCGGCGAGGTCCGCGCGGGACGGCTGCCAGCCCAGCTTCTCGCGGGCGGTGGCGGCGGAGGCGACGAGGGCGGCGGGGTCGCCGCCGCGCCGGGGGGCCACGATCTCGGGGATCGGGTGGCCGGTGACCTGGCGGACGGTGTCGATGACCTGGCGTACGGAGAAGCCCTCGCCGTTGCCGAGGTTGCAGATCAGGTGCTCGCCCGGCTGAGCGGCCTTGAGCGCGAGGAGGTGCGCGTCGGCCAGGTCCGCGACGTGGATGTAGTCGCGGATGCAGGTGCCGTCCGGCGTCGGGTAGTCGTCGCCGTAGACGGAGATCGCCTCGCGGCGGCCCTGGGCGACCTGGAGGACCAGGGGGATGAGGTGCGACTCGGGGTCGTGCCGCTCGCCCTGGGCGCCGTACGCGCCCGCGACGTTGAAGTAGCGCAGGGAGACCGCGCCGAGGCCGTGGGCGTTCGCCTCGCTGGTGATCATGTGGTCGACCGCGAGCTTGGTGGCGCCGTAGGGGTTGGTGGGCTTCGTGACGGCGGTCTCCGGGATCGGGACCACGTCCGGCTCGCCGTAGGTGGCGGCCGTCGAGGAGAACACCAGCTTCTTGACGCCCGCCTCGCGCATCGCGCCGAGCAGGGCCATCGTGCCGCCGACGTTGTTGTCCCAGTACTTCTCAGGTCGTACGACCGACTCCCCCACCTGGGAGAAGGCGGCGAAGTGGAGGACCGCCTCGTACGAGTCGTCGAGCCACTTGCCCGCGTCGCGGATGTCGCCCTCGATGAAGGCCGCGCCCGCCGGGACGCCCTCGCGGAAGCCGGTGGAGAGGTTGTCGAGGACCGTCACCTCGTGGCCGGCCTCGACGAGGTGCTGGGCCACTACGCCGCCGACGTAACCCGCACCGCCCGTGACCAGGTACTTGCTCATGAACTCGCTACCTCTCGGAGTCGCTCGGCCGCGCGCTCCGGGGAGATGTCGTTGATGAACGCACCCATGCCCGACTCGGAGCCCGCGAGGAACTTCAGCTTGCCGGAAGTGCGGCGGATCGTGAAAAGCTCCAGGTGCAGCGCGAAGTCGTCGCGGCTGACCCCGTCGAACTCCTCCAGCTGGCCGAACGGCGCCTGGTGCCAGGCGGCGATGTACGGCGTCACCGGCTGATCCTCGCCGAAGATCCGGTCGAAGCGCCTCAAGAGTTCCAGATAGACCTTGGGGAACTCTGTGCGCGCGCCCTCGTCGAGCCCGAGCAGGTCCGGGACGCGGCGCTTCGGGTAGAGGTGCACCTCGTACGGCCAGTGCGCGGCGTACGGCACGAACGCGACCCAGTGTTCGGCCTCCAGGACGACCCGCTCGCCCGCGAGTTCACTCGCAAGGACGGCGTCGAAGAGGTTCTCGCCGCCGGTCGCGTCCTTGTGCGCGGCGACCTGGCGCAGCATGAGCGCGGTGCGGGGCGTGGTGAAGGGGTAGGCGTAGATCTGCCCGTGCGGGTGGCCGAGGGTCACCCCGATCTCCTCGCCCCGGTTCTCGAAGGCGAAGACCTGCTGGACGGAAGGAAGATGCGACAGCTCCGACGTCCGGTCGGTCCACGCCTCCAGGACCAGCCGCGCCTGCTCCTCGGTGAGGTCGGCGAAGGACGAGTTGTGGTCGGACGTGAAGCAGACGACCTCGCAACGGCCCGAGTCACCGGCCAGCGAGGGGAAGCGGTTCTCGAAGACGACGACGTCGTACGACGAGTCCGGGATCTCGCTCAGGTTGTCGCCCTGGGTCGGGCACAGCGGGCACTGGTCGACCGGCGGGTGGTACGTCCGCCCCTGCCGGTGCGAGGCGATGGCGACCTGGTCGCCGAGCAGGGGGTCCCTGCGTACCTCCGAAGTGGTGACGGTGCGGTCCAGTGGACGGCGGTCCACCGCGTCGCGCACCGAGTCGTCCCGCAGGTCGTAGTAGATCAGCTCACGACCGTCGGCCAGCCGGGTCGAGGTCTTCTTCACCTTCGACTCCCCATCCGTGCACCAGCACAGCTCGAACCATCAAACATAACCGAACACATCAAACCACAAACACACACATCCGGTCACCCTCAGAAGGGCCCTCTGTGTATCCCCCCACTCCGCTCGCCGCCGAGCTGCGGCTCCCCGTCAACGCGCTCGACTACACGATCCTCGGTATCTACTTCGTCGTCGTCCTCGGCATCGGGTTCGCGGCCCGGCGCTCCGTGAAGACCAGTCTCGACTTCTTCCTCTCCGGGCGCTCGCTGCCCGCCTGGATCACCGGGCTCGCGTTCATCTCCGCGAACCTCGCCGCGACCGAGATCCTCGGCATGGCCGCCAACAGCGCGCAGTACGGGGCGTACACCGTCCACTGGTACTGGATCGGCGCCATCCCCGCGATGGTGTTCCTGGGCCTGGTCATGATGCCCTTCTACTACTCCTCCAAGGTGCGCTCCGTCCCCGAGATGCTGCTCCTGCGGTTCGACAAGTGGGCGCACCTGCTGAGCTCGGCGCTGTTCGCGTTCGCCGCGATCCTCATCGCCGGGGTCAATCTGTACGCCCTCGCCATCGTCGTCGAGGCGCTTCTCGGGTGGCCCGAGTGGGTCGCCATCCTCGTCGCCGGGTTCTTCGTGCTCGCGTACATCACGCTGGGCGGGCTCTCCTCGGCCATCTACAACGAGGTCCTCCAGTTCTTCGTCATCCTCGCGGCGCTGATCCCGCTGTCCGTGCTCGGGCTGAAGAAGGTCGGCGGGTGGGACGGGCTCACCGACTCCCTGAAGGCCACCCACGGGGACGACTTCGTCACCGCCTGGGGCGGCACCGGCATCGGGTCCGACAACCCCCTCGGCGCGAACTGGCTCACCATCGTCCTCGGGCTCGGGTTCGTACTGTCCTTCGGGTACTGGACGACCAACTTCGCCGAGGTCCAGCGCGCGCTGTCCGCCAAGAACCTCTCCGCCGCCCAGCGGACGCCGCTCATCGCCGCGTTCCCGAAGATCTTCATCGTGTTCCTGGTGATGATCCCGGGGCTGGTGGCGGCGGTGCTGGTCCCGAAGATCGGTACGTCCGGATCCGACCTCCAGTACAACGACGCGATCCCCTACCTGATGGAACAGCTCCTGCCCAACGGGGTGCTCGGGATCGCCGTCACCGGTCTGCTCGCGGCCTTCATGGCGGGCATGGCGGCGAACGTGTCGTCCTTCAACACCGTCTTCACGACCGACATCTGGCAGAAGTACGTCGTCAAGGACCGGGAGGATGGGTACTACGTCCAGTTCGGGCGGCTCATCACCGCGATCGGCGTCGCCGCGTCCGTCGGGACCGCGTTCCTCGCGTCCTCCTTCTCCAACATCATGAGTTACCTCCAGACCCTCTTCTCCTTCTTCAACGTGCCGATGTTCGTCGTCTTCATCATCGGGATGTTCTGGAAGCGGGCCTCCGCGAAGTCCGGGTTCTGGGGGCTGCTGGCCGGGACCACCGCCGCGATGATCAACTACTTCGTCCTCTACAAGCAGGACGTCATCAGCATCCCCACCGACCAGGGCGCCAACTTCGTCTCCGCCATCGCCGGGTTCGTCGCGGGCGCCGTCGTCATGGTCGTCGTGTCCCTCTTCACGGCACCCAAGCCGGAGGCGGAACTCCAGGGCCTCGTCTACGGGACCCGCTCCCCCGGCATGTCCGAGGCACCGGCCGCCGGGGACAACGCGTGGTACCGCCGGCCGGCCCTGCTGGGCTGGAGCGCCGTCATCATCGCCGCCGCCTGCTACATCCCGTTCTCGTTCTGACGACGCCCTGAGAGGTTCGACATGTCCGACGACCACTACTCCGAAAAAGACGTCCACCGCGAGGTGACGGCCCTGGAGAAGCAGTCCACGACCGCCGCGCGCATCTTCGACCTGCGGCGGATCATCGGGGGCCTGTTCGTCCTCTACGGCGTCATCGTCACCATCACCGGAATCACCGACGGCGACGCCGAGATCGACAAGGCCCAGGGCATCAACATCAACCTCTGGACGGGGTTGGGGATGCTGGCGCTGGGGGTGTTCTTCCTGGTGTGGCTGTGGGTGCGGCCTACGCCGGCGCCTACGGCTCCGCTGCCGGAGGAAGGGGAGGGCGAGGGGACGAAGTGAGGTGAGGGTGCCCGCTCCTTCGGGGGCGGGCACCCTTCTTCTCAGTGATCCTCTTCGTCCGCTTGCCGTCGCCCTCATACTGAACGTGGGAGGACCCATGACTCAGCAGACCCTGTACCGGCGGCTGCGCGCCATGCGTGACCACTTCACTCCGCCGCCCGGCCTGGCCTGGCCCGAGATCAGTGACGGGAAGATCGTCATGATGATGAGCCCGCGACCTCGCCATCAGTTCACGGCGAAATGGGTGTCGAGGCAGCTCGACGGGCAGCTTCCCGAGGGCTATTTCGCCTTCGAGGCGACGGACACTGACGACGAGGGTCTGGGCAAGCTCCGGGTGCCGGACCTGCTCGTCTGCGCGGGCGAAGCCATGCAGACCGACGGTCCGCTCGACCCTCGCGAGATCGTCCTCGCGATCGAGATCGTCTCCCCGTCCAACCCGGAGAACGACTACCGCGACAAGGCCCGCGACTACCCCGCCATGGGCATCCCCCACTACCTGATCCTCGACCCCCGCGACGGCACGTGGACCTACCAGTGGGGGATCGTCCGGGCCGAGGGACGCCCGGCCTACGACAACCGGCTGCACCTGCCCTACGGCGAACCCGTCACCGTGGCCACGGATCTCGGCATCTGGAAGATCGAGACCGGTGACCTGCCTCGTTACAGCGCGAAGGACATGGGGCTCTCTCCGGAGTAATGGCGAAGCCTTGAAGAACGCCGACGCGGAGTGAAGTGACGGGGAGGAGGCGCATGCCGTCAGATCAGCAGCGCGGCCCGCAGTTCCGGGTTCCGCAGGTGGCGGAGCGTCTCCTCCCCGAGGTCGAAGGCGAACGCGACGGACGCCTTCGGCAGCAAGGCTTGGTGCAGCATGAACTGGGCGACGTCGGCGAAGGGCTGTTCGCGGATGGTCTGCACGGCCATGGCCATCCTCCGTTGGTCGCCCCGCTCCCGGCCCGACAGCCAGACGTCCACGCACATGACGACCCCGTTCCTCGCACCGCAACGAGCCTCGGCCAGGGCGTCCCGGTTGAGTCCGCACACCCGCTCGGTCTGCCGACCCTTCTCCGTCAGCCCGGTGTACAGGCCGGTGTCGAGGCTCAGGTAGAGGTGCTCGAAGGGGTCTTCCGTCGTCGGGTCGATCAGCAGAGGCTCGCCGGTCTCCGGGTCGCGCGGGAACTGGTCTCTCTTGCAGGAGCTGTTGCACGCCGTGCAGGACAGCAGGTGGTTGAGCCAGTCGAAGGTGCGTAACGGGTTCTCGGCGATCGGCTCGAAGTGGTCGATGTCGGTGCTCAGGTCGTCGCCGCAGTACATGCAGCAGCGGTTGCCGTGAGCCATCTCGTTGAGCAACGTCCGCAGCGGGGTGATGAGTTCACGCCGGTGCGTGGTGTGCTTCCACAGGCCCTTCGCCTCGGAAGGCCGTGCCTGGTCGGTGACTTCGGCTATCCGTTGCGTCAAACGTTGTGCGTGTGCGGAAAGTTGGTGCGGAAGTTCGATCCGCTGCACCCGGATCATTCGTCGACGACTCCGAGGTGCTTCAGCCGGGCCTGCAACTCGGTGGCCCGGGTGCGGGGCGAACTCTTCAGCCTGGCTCTCAGCGCCGCGTGCCGTGCTTCCTCTGCGTCCGTCGCCTCTCCGGTTACGACCTTCGCCTCCAACTCCACGAGTTCCTGCCGGAGTTCGCGGGCCCGTTCCGAGTACGGCGTGTCGAGGCCGAAGAGTTCGGAGAGTACGGCGTCGTCGCCGGTGCCGTAGACGATGCGCTGCCGCAGTTCTTCTGAGACCGGAGCGGGTGGCATGCCCTCGGTCGGGCCCGGTACGCGGATCAGGCCGCCGGGGTCGGCTGCCTGACAGATGTACGGGCTGTGGGTGCTGACGATGAACTGCACCGCCGGGAAATGGGATTTGAGCCATTCGCCGATGCGTTGCTGCCAGGAGGGGTGCAGGTGGGCGTCGGCCTCGTCGATGAGGACGACACCGGGGTAGGGGAGGCAGGGGTGCTGGTCCTGGAGGGAGACGGTGATGTCCCCGTACGCGGTATGCATCTGCCGGACGATGTCCAACACCAGCGCTACGACGGTCCGTTGGCCATCGCTCATGTGCCGCAGTTCCATCAGCGGACCTTCTAGGCCCGTCTCTCCTTGCCGGTTGAGCCACATGCCCTCGGAGTTGACGTCCTCGATGCGGTAACCGTCGGGGAGGAGACCGTCGTTGAGGAGAGCGAGGACGCCGGCCTTGAGTTCGGCGGCGCCGGAGCGGTTCTCCAAGGCCTGGAGGTGGACGGAGAGCAGCCAGTCGAACGCCTCGGTCAGGGCGGACTGTTCCTCGAAGAGGGTGCGGAGAGCTGCGGCGCGGTCTGACGGCTTGGACGTCCTGTCGTACAGGCCGACGCCGGTCATGCGACGGAAGGGGCCGTATCCGGCGTGGAACCAACCGGGGGGAGGGGTGGACGACCAGAGGCAGTCACGGTCCCGCTGCTGCGAACCCACCGGGCCGAACACAACGGCGACCGGTGCCTCGCCCGGCCCCTGCCATTCCGGCTCCCACGTCGCCGACGCCTCGAACGGGTCCGACGCCCGCGCGCCGGTGTCCACGGCCCATTCGGGCAGCACATGCACGCTCAGCTTCCCGCCGGGTTCGCCGTGGGACACCTGTGACCGCAGGTCCCCGTCCAGCTTGTGCGCGCGACGCGGTCCCGCGAGGCCGATGGCGAGGGCTCGCAGCAGCGTCGTCTTTCCCGACCCGTTGCGTCCCGCGAGCACCGTCCACCCCGCGTATCCGCCGTCGGGCCGTGTGAAGTCGAGGTCACAGGCGCGGGGTCCGTGGAAGCCACGGACCCCGTCGAGGGTCAGCCTTGTTACGTACACGGGCCTGTCTTACCGCCTTTTCAGGCTCTCGACCAAGGAGATGAAGGCGGTGCGGGGGACGGTGAGGGTGCCGAGGTCGGGGGCCTTGGAGTCGCGGAGGGCTACTTTGCCTGGCTGGAGGGCGAGTTCGAGGCAGTTGTTGCTGCCGTCGCTGTAGCTGCTCTTGATCCACATAGGCGCTCCTCGGGTGGGGCTACGGCAGGAGGAGGTTGCGCTGGCCCTGGGTGATTCCGCCGGTGAAGGCGCGGTAGTCGTCGGCGGAGATGATGAGGACCTTGGCGTCGGGGTCGCCGACGTCGTTGGAATCGCGGAGGGCGACCACGCCCTCGATGAAGGCGACCTCAAGGCAGTTGGCCCCGCCGTTGCTGAGGTCGCTCTTGACCCAGACAGCGTCGGTGAGGTCGATCTTCTTGTTCATGTGTAACGGTCCTTGATCAGGTCGTGGATATGACGCTTCGAGGCGCCCACGTCGAGAGCTTCGGAGCGGAGGTGGTTGAACGCCATCTCGTAACGTCCAATGTCACTATCTTCCTCCAGGTACTGCGCAGTTGTCATCGACTCAACTACGACCACGGGTGCCCCGACGGGGAAATGCAGCAGGTGGAACTGTCCATCGACCCCAGCATGTGCGCCTTGCGTGAAGGGGAGTATCTGGAGCGTCACATGCTTGTGCTCCTCGGTCACGGCGAGTAGATGCTCAAGCTGGGCCTTCATCACATGCTTCTCGCCGACCTCCCGTAGCAGCGCGGACTCGTCGAGCACGCACCACAAGTGGAGTGGCTCCTCCCGGAACAGCGCTTGCTGCCTGACCATGCGCAGTTCGACGAAGTTGTCGATCTCACGGGTGGTCTGCCACTGGCGGCTGCGCTCCACGATCACCCGGGCGTAGTCGGGGGTCTGGAGCAGGCCGGGGACGATCCAGGCGAACGTCTCGCATTTGGAGGCGAGTTCCTCCAGGTGCAGGTACTCGGCGAAGGGGTCACGGACCGACTGGCGGTACTGGTCGAACAAGTTGGCCCGCTTGTTCGAGTTCGCCAGCGACGTCAGTTTGCGGATCTTCTCGATGCGATCCTTCTTCTGAAGGCCGTAGACCTCGAAGAAGCCGGCGAGGGCGATGCCGGGTACGCGCTGCTTGCCGTTCTCGATCTTGCTCAGGGCTGACGCGCCGGACAGGCACAGGCGTTCGGCGGCCTCGGTCAGGCTCATCCCCGTCGCCTTGCGCAGGGCGCGGAGCTCCAGGCCCAAACGCCGTCGGTGCAGGTTGGGTTGGGCGTCGGTCATAGGTCCCACCTCCTGGCGCGGAGAGTACTGCCGAGCGGCAGCCGATGGACCACTTTTCGCGAAAGGCGCTCTTTGGGGTGACGGGGCTTGCGAGACAATTTTCTTTCCGGAACATTACTAGCCAGGCGACCGCCAACTTCCCAACCCCGCCACAGGAGTTGATGTGTTGATCAGTCACGGCGACGACGACCACCCCGCCCACGTCCTCACCGACACCCCCGACGGCCCCGCCTCCCGCATGGCCGCCCGCCTGGGCCTCGCCCCCGTCGAACCCGTTCGCCTCCCCCCGGCCACCACTCTCACCCTCCCCGGCGCGGACCTCGCCTCCGCGCGCAGGGCCCGCCACCACATCCGTACGGCCGCCGAGACGCACCGCCTCAACTCACCCCACGCCTACGACCTGGAGATCGTCACCGGGGAGCTGGTCGCGAATGCGCTGGAGCACACCAAGAGCAGCGTCATTACCCTGACCTGCACGTTTACCCCTACTGCCGCCGTCCTGACCGTCACCGACGAGGGCGACGGCCGCCCCTTCCTGACCTGCCCCGTCCTCACGCAGGACGAGGAGCACGGCCGGGGCCTGCTGATCGCGGACGCGATCGCGAACCGCTGGGGGACGTGCCGGACCCGCCGGGGCCTGATGGTGTGGGCGGAGGTGGAACTACACGCCGCCCGCGCCGAGTCGACCCCGTGACACCCTCGCAGCCAACTACCAAGCCGCACCCCGTCTTTCAGGGGCGCGGGGCTGTATCGATATGCGGCTACCGCCGCGCGAGCGCGATCAGCCACAACCCGCCCGCACCCCGCCACTCACAGCCCCACCCTCCCGAACCCGGCCCCTCAACCCCCTTGCGCCCCCGCCCGATCCAGCAACCCCGTCCTCGCCGCCAGCGCCGCCGCCTCCAGCCTCGACCCCACCCCCAGCTTCATCAGCACCCGTTGGACGTGGGTGCGTGCCGTGGACGGCGCGATCCCCATCCCCGCCGCGATCAGCCGTGTGTCCTCGCCATCGGCGACCCGGACCAGGACCTCGACCTCGCGTGGGGTCAGGAGGTGGAGGAGGCGTTGGCCCTCGTCGTCCGGCTGGGCGGCAGGGTTGAGGAGTTCGCTGAACGCGTTCTGGAGCAGCTGTGGGGCCACCGCCGCCTCCCCCGCCCGCGCCTTCATGATCGCGCGTTCGACGCCCTCGATGCGCTCGTCGTGGCGGACGTACCCCGACGCGCCCGCCGCGAACGCCGCCGCGATGCCGCGGGGGCTCGGGACGGGGCCCAGGACCAGGACGGCGACCTGAGGGCGTTCGCGTTTGATGCGGACGACCGGGTCGAACGTACCCGGCTCCGCGGGAGCCGCCGTACCCAGCAGGCACACCTCAGGCGCGCGTGTGATCACCAGTTCCGCCGCGCCCGCGGCGGGTGCCGCGGCGGCGAGGACGCGGTGTCCCCGCAGTTTCAGCGCCGAGGCCAGTGCCTCGGCGAGCAGGCGGTGGTCATCGACCACCATCAGCCGCACTCCCATCGAGCAACCCCCCAGTCCCCCCATGGATGCCCAACCCGGACAGTTTCACGCGGGGGTTCCCCGGTACCCCCGCCTTGCATGACCCCGGAAGCTACACGCTTGTTCGACGTTGCGCTCCCCCTACACGTGAGAAGTGCCCCGGATCGCCGAAAAACGTCCCATCGGCGAAGGGGGAACGATACGGGAACGGCCCCGCCCCCGCAGCAGGCACGGGGACGGGGCCGAGGCCACAGAAAACGCCGGATACGGTCAGGAAGCGGGCCCGTACGCGATCGCGAGCTGTTCGTCCCTGTCGCTGTCGCTCACGTACGTCTGCGACAGGAACAGCCGCCCCTGGGCGAACAGGATCTCCGAGGTGCCGCCCGGCGACATGTCCGTCTCCGCGTCGACGCTCGCCTGGTCGTCCGGGTTCTGGAGCAGGACCGTCTGCTTGAAGGTCGTCCCGTCGATGCTGAGGACCTGGCCACCCTTGTCGTACGAGCCGCCCTTGTAGACGATCAGGTTCTTGCCGTCCATCCGCAGCGGGTAGAGGTCGAAGTCCTCGCCGCCGTCGGCCCGTTGGCCGGTCTGCTTGCCGGTGAGGACGTCGAAGGCGACGATCTGCTTCGTGGCGCCC
This sequence comes from Streptomyces sp. 4F14, assembly GCF_048159485.1. Taxonomy (NCBI): domain Bacteria; kingdom Bacillati; phylum Actinomycetota; class Actinomycetes; order Kitasatosporales; family Streptomycetaceae; genus Streptomyces; species Streptomyces sp. 4F14. The sequence goes on along the minus strand of NZ_JBLRVY010000030.1, from coordinate 105,843 downwards.
GAGTTGTCCTCCGTCTGGATGTACAGGCGGTCGCCCCCGGCGATCACGCCCTCGCAGCCGTCGGCCTGGGAGATCTCGCAGTCGGCGCCGTAGTCGTCACCGGGTACGGAGATCCGCGCGCGGAGCTGGCCGGTCGCGCCGTCGATGGAGAACAGGTCGGACAGGCCGCTGCCGTCGCCCGCGCTGTCGCCGACGTCCGCGCCGATGACCAGCGGGTCCGTGGAGACGACGCTCGCGTACTCGATGCCGGTCGCGAGCTTGTACTCGGAGACGACCTTGCCGGTGGCCGGATCGAGGGTCTGGGCGCTGAGGACGGGGTTGTCGTAGTCACCGCACTTGCGGATCGCGACGAGCTTCGGGCCGCCGCCGTAACCCCGGTCGCCGCAGGTGTCGGCGGTCTTCGGCTGCCACAGGAGCTTGCCGGTGGAGATGTCGAAGGCCGCGCCGCCGCTGGTGCCGGCGGCGGCGACCGTGTTCGCGCTGACCGTGACGCTGTCGAAGCTGAGCGCGTAGTCGCCGGCCGTCGCGGTCTTCGTCCACAGCAGTTTGCCGGTGTTCAGGTCGAGGGCGCCGACCTGGTTGCACGGCTGGTACTTGTCCTTCGTCGGGGTGGCCGGTTTGAACAGGATCCCCGTCTTCGTGCCGTCCGCGCTCAGCCAGTGCGCCGCCGCGCAGACCGGGCCGGGGAGCTTGACGGTCCACAGCTTCGTCCCCTTGTCGAGGTCGTAGCCGTTGACTTCGGAGAGGCCCGACTTGGCGTACACCTTGTCGGTGACCCAGGAGCCGTCGGTGTCCGCGCTGTCGCCCTTGGCGACGGCGGGGACCGGCAGCTGGAACAGCAGCTTGCCCTTCGGGTCGGCGGGCGCCTTCTCCGTACCGCCGCCGGTGGCGCCGGTCGGGCTCGCGCTCGCCTTGCCGTCCGACTTCGCCTCGTTCCCGCCGTCGTCCTGGGAGCCCGAGTACCAGACCCCGCCGCCGATGATCAGCGCGATGGCGACCAGCGCGGACGCGACGATGAGGATCTGCGCCTTCAGCCCGTTGTCACCCCGGCTTTCCGCCTGCGGCTGCGCCGGGGCGGTGGGGGGCGAGGGGTACGCCGGTCCCGGCTGGCCCGGGTAGCCGTAGCCGGCGGGGGCGGGGTAGCCGTACGCGGGCTGGGGGGACGCCTGCGGGTAGCCGTAACCGGCGGGCGGGGCGGGTGGGGGGCCAGCGGGGGGCTGGGCCGGCGGCGCCGGGGGGCCCTGGGGAGCACCGAAGGCGGGCGGCTGCGGCGGGGCCGCCGGAGCGCCCTGCGGCCCGCCGAAAGCGGGCGGCTGCGGCGGGGCCGCCGGGGCGCCGAAGGCCGGGGGCTGCGAGGGGGCCGCCGGAGCGCCCTGCGGTTCACCGAAAGCCGGGGGGCTCGGGGGGTAGCCCGGGGGCGGGCCCTGGGGGGCGCCGAAAGCCGGGGGCTGGTTCGGGGGGTTGTCGGGGGCTGGGCCCTGCGGGGGCTGGGTCATGGTGTGGGTACCTCGGGAAGCACTCGGGTGGGGAGGGGACGGGGGAGACGGGCCCGGTTCACGCGCGCCGCCGCTTCAGCCGGGCCGGGCGGCTCGAACCGCCGGACGGCGCGGGCGGGTGGCGTCCCGCCAGGTGGTGCAGGGGATCAAGACGCTGGAATCCGCGGGCCAGGGCTGGTGGCGCCGCCGGATCGGCTGCCCGGCCGGGCCCGCCGGGACGCTTCGTGAGCTGCCGCCGCGACAGCGATCGCCCATGGCCCGGAACCTGAACGCCCGGCGTTCGATCCGCTGCACCACGCCGCAGGACACGACCCGCGGGCACGGGCGCGTGACCGGTCACCGGTGGCCCCGGTGGGCCGGTCCGTGCCGTCGGCTCATGGCCGCCGCTCACTTGCCGTACGCCAGCATCAGCTTCTGGCGGGTGTCGTCTTTGCCGGTGATGCGGGTGGAGGAGAGGTAGAAGCGGCCGTCCAGCCAGGCCATGTCCCTCGATGTGAAGCCGTTCTCGATCTTCGCGGTGCTCGCGGGGAGCTGGCGGAGGGTCGAGGGGGTGTGCGCGGCGCCGGCCGTGGGGATCGCGACGACCCGGCCGGGGGTGTCGTACGAGGGTTCCACGTACGCGACGAGGTTCGCGCCGTCCGTGCGGACGGGGAGCATCGGGCCCTCGCCGGGGGACTTGACGCGCCACTTCTCCTTGCCCGTGGTCAGGTCGACGGCGACGACCTCGTTGGGTCCGCTGCCCGAATCCGTGGGCAGGTAGAGGGTGTTCGCGTCGGCGGCCGTGCCCCCGCAGCCCGTGAGGTCGCGGTGGAAGAGGTCCCAGCCGCAGTCCGTGCCGATCTTCAGGTCGAAGCCGACCTGGGAGCGCACCGAGCCGTCCGCCTTGAACGCGGCGATGTTCATGAGGTTCTTGTCGTCGTTGGTGCTGTAGATGACCAACGGGTCGACGGAGTAGGCCCGTTCGACCTCCCACCCCTTGTCGAGGGGCCGGGTCCACTTCACCGCGCCGGTCGCCGGGTTCAGCTCCTGGATCTCCGTGTGCTCGTTCTTGCCGAGCGCGTCGCAGGAGGAGACGGAGATGAGCCGGTTCACGGACGCCGCGAACGCCGAGGGGAAGCAGGCGTCGCCGTACCGCTCCTTCTCGTACAGCGCCTTGCCGGTGCGGACGTCGTACGCCGCGCCGGACTGGGAGCGCGCGACCATGACCGTGTTGCCGGCGAGCGAGAGGCTGATGCTGGACGCGCTGTCGAAGAGCTTGCCGTCGGGGACCTTGACGGTCCAGCCCTTGGCGCCGGTCCTCAGGTCGATCTGCTGGAGCTGGTTGCACTGGGCGCGGCTGCTGACGCCGCTCATGTACGCGACGACGATCTTGTCGTCGGCGGTCTGCTGGCGGGTGGCCGCGCAGATCTTCTGCGGGAGGGTGACGGCCGGCCACGCGGGCTTGCCGTCGGCTGTCCCGTATCCGACGAGTTCCTTGTACGCCGCCTTGACGGCGATCGAGCCCGTGAACCACATGCCGGGCGCGTCCGCGCCGTCGGCGGGTGTGTCCGGGGCCTCCTTGTACCAGAGGACCTTCGCCTCGCCCGCCTTGCGGGAGGCGTTGAAGTCGGTGGTGTCGGACTTGCCGTCGCCTTCGCCGTCACCGGGGTTGACGGGGGCCGCGGAGGCCGAGGGGGTGGGGGCGGTGCTCTCGTGGGCGACCGGCTTCTTGTCGTCGCCGCCGTCCGCGGTGACCGCGTACACGGTGCCGCCGATGGCGAGGAGCGCGGCGACGGCGCCGCCGATGACGAGTGCGGGCTTGCGCCTGGAGCCGCCGGGCGTGCCGGGGCCGGGGGGCTGCGGGGGCGGAAAGCCGTAGCCCTCAGGGTTGACGTAGCCCTGAGGGGGGTTGCCGTAGGGGGGCTGCTGGGCGGCGTAGGGGCCGGGCTGGGGGTACCCGTACCCCGGTGGGGGCTGGGGCGGCTGCTGGGGAGCGCCGTAGCCCGGCTGCTGCGGGGCCCCGTACCCGGGCTGCTGCGGCGGAGCGCCGTACGGCCCTGGTACCCCGTACCCCCCGCCCTGAGGCGTAGTACCCGGCGGCGGGCCGAACCCGCCCGCGTTGCTGTACCCGTCATTCGGCGGCGGCTGAGCCATCGACGTGTTCCCCCATGCGTTCACTGCTTTCCGGCCATACACCGGAGGTATCAGAAGCCTCTTTCTATCACTGGCCTCCGACGGCAGAACGACCCAAATCCACCCCTGTGTCCAAGGGCGGACCGGGCCGTGATGCCTCCGTTACGCGCCTTCACGGCCTCTTCACCGCGCTTCTCCGTTACTGCGCGTCCTCGGCGAGTTCCAGCCAGCGCATCTCCAGCTCCTCGCGCTCACCGGCCAACGCCCGCAGCTTGGCGTCGAGTTCGGCCACCTTCGCGAAGTCGGTGGCCTGTTCGGCGATCTGGGCGTGCAGCTTGGCCTCGCCCTCGGCGATCTTGTCCAACTGCCGCTCGATCTTCTGGAGTTCCTTCTTCGCGGCCCGCTGGTCGGCGGCGCTCTTCTCGGCGGCGACCGGTTTCTGCGCGACGACGGTGACGGCCCCCGCCGCCGCCTCCTCCATCCGCGCCCGGCGCTCCAGGTACTCGTCGATGCCGCGCGGCAGCATCCGCAGTGTCAGGTCCCCGAGCAGCGCGAAGACCCGGTCGGTCGTCCGCTCGACGAAGAACCGGTCGTGGGAGATGACGACCATCGAGCCGGGCCACCCGTCGAGGAGGTCCTCCAGCTGGGTCAGCGTCTCGATGTCGAGGTCGTTGGTGGGCTCGTCGAGGAAGAGGACGTTGGGCTCGTCCATGAGGAGCCGCAGGAGCTGGAGCCGGCGCCGCTCACCGCCGGAGAGGTCGCCGACCGGCGTCCACTGCTTCTCCTTGTTGAAGCCGAACGTCTCGCAGAGCTGGCCGGCCGTCATCTCGCGGCCCTTGCCGAGGTCGACGCGCTCACGGACCTGCTGGACGGCCTCCAGCACCCGCAGCGTGGGCGGGAGTTCGGTGACGTCCTGGGAGAGGTACGCGAGCTTGACGGTCTTCCCGACGACGACCCGGCCGGCGGCCGGCTGGGCCTCGCCCGTCGTCCGCCACGCGTCCGCGAGCGCCCGCAGCAGCGACGTCTTCCCCGCGCCGTTCACCCCGACCAGGCCGATCCGGTCGCCGGGTCCGAGCTGCCAGGTGATGTGCTTCATCAGCGTCTTGGGGCCCGCCTGGACGGTCACGTCCTCCAGGTCGAACACCGTCTTCCCGAGCCGCGACGACGCGAACTTCATCAGCTCGCTGGAGTCGCGCGGCGGCGGCACGTCCTCGATGAGCGCGTTCGCGGCCTCGATGCGGAAGCGCGGCTTCGACGTACGCGCCGGCGCCCCCCGCCTCAGCCACGCCAGCTCCTTGCGGACCAGGTTCTGCCGCTTGACCTCCTCGGTCGCGGCGATCCGCTCGCGCTCGGCGCGCGCGAACACGTAGTCCGAGTAGCCGCCCTCGTACTCGTGCACCGCGCCGCGCTGGACGTCCCACATCCGCGTGCACACCTGGTCCAGGAACCACCGGTCGTGCGTCACGCACACGAGCGCGGACCGCCGCGTCTGCAAGTGCCGCGCGAGCCACGAGATCCCTTCCACATCGAGGTGGTTGGTCGGCTCGTCCAGCACGATCAGGTCCTGGTCCTCGATGAGCAGCTTCGCCAGCGCGATCCGCCGCCGCTCGCCACCGGACAGCGGGCCGATGACCGTGTCCAGCCCCTGCGGGAACCCCGGCAGGTCCAGCCCCCCGAACAGCCCGGTCAGTACGTCCCTGACCTTCGCGTTCCCGGCCCACTCGTGGTCGGCCATGTCCCGGATGACCTCGTGCCGCACGGTCGCCTCCGGGTCCAGCGAGTCGTGCTGCGTCAGCACGCCCAGCCGCAGCCCCCCGGAGTGCGTCACCCTCCCGGTGTCGGCCTCCTCCACCTTCGCCAGCATCCGGATGAGCGTCGTCTTCCCGTCCCCGTTACGCCCCACGACCCCGATACGGTCCCCCTCGGACACCCCCAGCGAGATCCCGTCCAGAAGCGCACGGGTTCCGTACACCTTGCTGACGTTCTCGACATTGACGAGGTTGACGGCCATGTTTCTCCTGCCCAGGGGGGTAACAGCCTCCCAGGGTAGTGCGCGCGTCCCGGTCACCCCTTCGGGGCCGCCGTCACGCACGCGGCAGCGTCATCCGGCCCGTCATCAGGATCTCGTGGTTGGCGAACAGCGAGCCGAGTGCGTAGCGGCGTCCGATGACCGCGGTCCACGGTGTACGCGGCTGGTCTCCCGACGTCACGATCCGGGCCCGGCAGGCTTGGGTCAGGATCCACCTGGCCTGGTCATGGACGGCGTTACGGCCGCCGAGCCGCTCGGCCAGCTTCCACAGCTCCTCGCCGGTGCTCAGGTCGTCGTGGAGGACGGCGACCACGCCGATGTCGCCGAGGCCCCGGGAGTCGGAGGAGTGGGTGGTGTAGGCGACGGAGAGGTGGTGCAGGGGGAAGAGGGTGATGCGGCTGGTGGCGGTGAGTTCGGTGGGTGGCACGGCGGGGGTCAGCAGCAGGGGCCGTCGCCGCAGCAGGCGGGTGGGTTGCAGTTGGCCGCGGTGTGCCAGAGACGGTCGTCGACGGTGAACCCCGCGGTGCGGAGGCGGGCGGTGACGTCGTTCATGAGGCCGTGCGTACGGGTCTTGCTGTTCGGGCGGTGGTGGAGGAAGTAGCCGAACTGTTCCTGGCACCAGGCGGCGTACCAGTCGGTGTGCAGGACGAGGGTGTGCCAGCCGGGGTCGACCTGCTGCGAGGGGGCCATGTCGGCGCCGGCGCGGGTCGTGCCCATGACGTGGACGAGGGCGAGGGCGAGGGCCTGGTCGACGACCCGCTCCGCGAGGGCCCGTTCAAGGCCGTACTCGTCGGCGCAGAACGCCGCGAGCATCTGGAAGTCGGCGTCGGGGACGAGGGAACGGCCGGTGCGGGAATCGAGCGTGATGGTGGTCATACGGCGCCTCTCACGGTCCGGGCGAAGGCTCTGGGCTTCGGCCATGAGCGGGACGTTAGGCGGCGGGATTGCTTTTCTGCGTGCGGATTGCGCGCGATTGCTTGCTCAGGGAGAGGGGTTGTGCCCGATTGCTCAGGGGAGGGCCAGGGATGCCCTCGCGCGGCCGATGGTGCGGCGTGCCGGGGTCCCGTACTCGGCGGATTCGGCGAGCCAGTCCCATGCGCGCTCGTACAACTCGATGTCCTCGTCGCCCTTGAGCCACAGTTCCTCGCTGATGGTCTCGACGATGACCAGGCGGCGGTCGTAGATCCAGAACCCATGGGGTGCCGTTCGGCGGAGCTGAACTCCGAAGGGAAGAATGCCGAGTTCGACGCGGCGCTGTCCGACGAGGTTGTAGAGCCGGTCGAGTTGCTCGGCCATGACGTCGACGGGACAGACACGGTGGTAGAGGGCGGCTTCGGAGAGGAGGAAGCGGAAGGTTTTCGCCGGGTCGTACAACGACTCCTGGCGCCGCATCCGAGCCTCAACCGCGGCCTCGGTGTCCGGGGTCATACCCCGGAATCCCGCCAAGGCGTCGAACATACAGCGGGCGTACTCCGGTGTCTGGAACAGTCCGGGGACGCAGGCCACTTCGAGGCCACGGATCATCGTCGTCGTCTCGGACTGGCGTACCGCGACTTCCTGACGGCCACGGAGGCCGCCGGCCAACTGACGCCGCCAGGAGCGGTGCCGCTGCTTCGACTCCAACCCGGCCAGCAGCCCTTGGAGTTCGGCGTCCGCGTCCGGTCGGCCACAGGCATGCGCCCAGGCGGTCAGGTCCGCCGGGGACGGCGTCTGCTTGCCGTTCTGCAACCGGGAGACCTTGGAGGGCTGGCACCCGAGCCGGGCGGCCAGCCCCTTGCCGTCGAGACCGGCCTCGGTGCGCAGCTCGCGCAGCCGCACGCCGAGGGATTCTCTGGCGGTCTGGTAATCCGTACTCACATGGCCGAACGTACCTGCCTGGCGAATTCTTCGGTACGGACAGCGTGGTGCCAGGCGGCGTCCCTCGCCCGGCAGGCGACGAGGACTTCGGCCGGGTCCTCGGTGACGTACACACCGAGGGTGGTGTCTTCGTCGTCGATCTCGAAGCGGACGACGACCTTGGAGTCGAAGAGCCAGAAGTCGTACTCGGGGAGCTTCAGTTGCCGGGCCTCGGCGCGGGTGAGGTTGCGGATGTCCTCGCCGGAGGAGACGTTCCCCGGCGCGCTCGCCAGGAGGAACTCCTGTCCCTGAGTGGGCGGTTCATCGACCAGACGGACCCGTTCGAAACGCTTACCTCGGGCCGTCTGAGCACGAACGTTCTCGTGCCAGGGGTTGTCCGTGTCTCCTGCGATGTCCTCACCGGCGAGGAACTGGTTCCACTTGGGGCTCTGGCGGTCGGACGCGTAGCCTCGCTGCGTCTCCAGGCGCCAGGCGGTGTGCTCGAAGTCACTGAACAGGTGGGTGATGGCCTCGAACGGCTGGCGTTCGGGGGCCTCGTGCCGAGGCGCGTACTGGGTCAGCAGTGTGCGCGGGACACGGACGAACGCCTCGGACTCCTTGACGTCCTTGAGCTGCGCCAAGTGCCCGGGGTCGGTCTCCAGATCCCCCTGTACGAGGATCTCGTCCGTGCCCTCGATCTCGTACAGGGTGGGGCAGTTACCGAGTCCGCTGGTCGTCCCGATGAACCTGAGCGTCATGTTGTCCTCCTGTCGAAGCCTGCCGGAGATCAGAATGCGCCCTGGGAGCAAGGCCACGACCGGAGATTGCGGCAGAATGCGCGCCCTACGGAGCACTGACGCAGGATTGCGCGCAATCCCCCCTCACCCCAACAACCCCACAGCCGGCGCCAACCCCCGCTCCCCCACCGGCATGTCATCGCGGATCAGGTGCTCCGGAATGAACACCCCCGCGATCACCCCGCCGCTCTCGGACCCCCGCACCTCCACCTGCAACCCCTGCCGCTCGCGCAGCCGGTTCACCACGAACAGGCCGATCTGTTTGGCGTCCAGCAGGTCGACCTTGTCGGACTGGATCTTGCGGTTGGCGTCGGCGAGGGCGTCCTCGTTCATGCCGAAGCCGCTGTCCTCGATCTCGATGAGGACGCCCTCCCTCAACCGAGCCGCGCGAAGGTGGACGTGGGTGGAGGGCGGGGAGAAGGACGCGGCGTTCTCGACCAGCTCCGCGAGGAGGTGGACGACGTCGGCGACCGAGCCGCCGGCCACGGAGACCCGGGGTACGGCCCAGATCTGGACGCGGTCGGCGCTCTCGATCTCGGCGACGGCCGCGCGCAGGACGTCGGTGAGGGCGATGGGGTCGCGCCAGCCGCGCCCGGGGGCGATGCCGGAGAGGATGAGGAGGCTCTCGGAGTGGCGGCGCATGCGGGTCGCGAGGTAGTCGACGCGGTAGAGGTCGTGCAGGTCGGCGGGGTGCTGCTCGCGGCGTTCGAGGGCGGAGAGCAGGTCCAGCTGGCGGTGCAGGAGGACCTGGCTGCGGCGGGCGAGGCTGACGTACACGCCGGAGATGCCGCTCAACAACTCGGCGCGCTCGGAGGCGGCCTTGAGGGCGGCCCGCTGGACGGCGGTCAACGCCGTGCCGACCTGGGCGAGTTCGTCGCCGACGAGGCGCCGCATGGGGGCCTCGGCATCGATGTCGACGCCCTGTCCGGCGTGCAGGCGCCGCATCGCCAGCGGCAGCTTCCGCCCGGCGACCTCCAGCGCGGAGTTGCGCAGGTCGAGCAGTTCGACGATGAGCCCGCGCCCGACGAGCACGGACACCAGCAGCGACAGCAGGACGCCGACGAGCCCGAGGACCACGGCGACGCCGGACGCGCCGAGCGTGTCCCAGCCGAAGGGGTTCGCCTTGGCGGTGGCGGTGACCCCGGCGTCCGCCTCGGCGCCGGCGAGTCCGCTGAGCACCTGGGACACGGCGGTGTCCCACCCGGTGTCCGACAGGGCGGCGCCGCCGCGCACCTGGTCCTCGACGGTCCGCATCGTGGCGTACCGGTCCCCGTCCAGGATCCGGCGGTACGCGGGCCGGTGCTCGGGCCTGAGGTCGGCGACGGCCGGTTCGAGCAGGGCGCGCTGGTTGGCGACGGCGCCGACGAAGGGCACGTACTCCGCCTTCGTCAGCACGCCGTCCGCGAGGAGCGCCTGTTCCTGGGCGACAGCCTCGCGGCCGCGCGCGAGTTCCAGCAGGACGCGCGCGTCGGAGGCGTCGGCGCTGCGTACGGCGTCGGAGAGGGCGCCGGTGACGGCGAAACCGTGCCGGACGAGCGCGCTGTAGCCGTCGAACGTGGGACGCGTACGCAGTGCGGTGAGCGCCTTCGTGTCGGCCTTGAGCGCGGTGAGCCGGGCGGGCAGCGAGGCGTTGAGGAGCCCGGCGTCGGAGCCGGCCGAGTTGACGCCGTCGAGGACCCGGGCGGCGGCCTTGTCGGTGACGGCCTGCGTCTTCCGGTAGCCGGCGGGGTCCCCGCGCAGCGCGGCCGTCCGCTCGCCCTGCACTGCGGTGACGAACTCCCCGACGGGGGCGAGGAGTTCGGCGTTGACGTCCTTGCCGCGTTCGGCGTCGCCGATGCTGGAGGCGGTCGTCACGGCGGCGAAGCCCCACAGGGCCATCAGGGAGACGACGGGCAGCATGAGCAGGGCGACGATCTTCGCGCGGACCGATCTGGGCCGCAGCCGGTCGGTCGCTCGGGGCATACGCATGGAGACCTCTCAGGTCAAGGTAAAAGGGGTGCGGCGCCGACCCCCGATACGGCACCGCACCCGGTCCATAAGGCTCAGGCGGTCGTCAGCTCGACTTCGCGGAGCAGTTCGGCGGCCACTGCGGAATCGTTTCGGCCCGCGCCGGTCGGCGAGAGCGCGACGTACGCGGAGGCCAGGAACAGGAACGATCCCAGCACCACGGCCAGCGGGAAGATGAACTGCGTCGCCGTGACTCCGGCGAGCGGCGCGCTGCTCGGCGCGAGCGAGATGCTGACCGCGAACATCGCCGTGTAGTGCATGGAACTCACCGCGAGGCCCATCACGAGCGCGGCGAGAGCCGCCAGCACCGGGCCCCGCACGACCAGCGTCAGCGTGAGCGCGGCGGTCGCGGCGACGACGGCGATCACGACGGACGCGATGACCAGCGCCGGGTCGTAGCCGACCTCGCCGTGCAGGTTGAGCGCGGCCATGCCGGTGTAGTGCATCGCGGCGACGCCCAGGCCCGTGCCGAGGCCCCCGAAGGCGACCGAGGTGACGCGGGAGCGGCCGTATCCGGCGGTGAAGACGCCCGCCGCGACCACGCCGACGGACATCAGCAGGCTCAGGACGGTCAGCGGGACGTCGTAGCGGATCGGGGTGCCGTCGACCGCGAAGCCCAGCATCGCGACGAAGTGCATGGTCCAGATGCCCGAGCCGATCGCGACGGACGCGAGGACGAGCCAGTTGCGCTTCGACGCGCCTTCGGACTCCAGCGCGCGGACCGTGCAGCGCAGTCCGAGCGCCGAGCCGACGCAGGCCATCACATACGACAGGACGGGGGTGACCCATCCCGCGCTGAAGTGGTCCATGTGCCCCATCGGGACTTCCTCTCGGCCGGGTGCGCCGATCTTGCCATCCTGTTACCGCCGGTCAGAGTGGCGCGAAATGGACCATGAACCCCCATTGCCGAACATGCTGGAACATTAAATTACTGTGGCGTAGATAACATTCCCGGAGATGTTCACGCTGGTCAGCGCCTTACGCGCGGGATCTCCCCGAGCCCTTCACATCCCCTTGGCTAACAGGTCAGTTCAAGCCACGACGGTCGCGCCGGGCGCCGGTCCGAGAGCCGTCCGCACGCTGCGGCACGTCCCCGACGCCGCGAGCCGCTCCGCGATGCGGTGCGCCGTCGCCTCGTCCCGCGCGAGGTACGCCGTCGTCGGGCCCGACCCCGAGACCAGCGCCGCGAGCGCCCCCGCCGCGCGCCCCGCGTCCAGCGTCGCGCTCAGCTCCGGGAACAGGGAGAGCGCGGCGGGCTGGAGGTCGTTCGACACGGAGGCGGCGAGCGCGTCGGGGTCGCCCTTGGCGAGGGCGTCCAGCAGGGGTTTCGACGCGACCGGTTCGGGTACGTCGACGTCCGCCGTCAGCCGGTCGAACTCCTTGTACACCGCCGGGGTCGACAGCCCCCGTACCGCCGTCGCGAACACCCAGTGGAAATCGCCGCCCACCTCCAGCGGGGTGAGCCGCTCCCCCCGCCCGACGCCGAGCGCCGCGCCCCCCACCAGGCTGAAGGGCACGTCACTCCCCAACTCCGCGCAGATCTCCAGCAGTTCGGCGCGCGACGCCCCGGTCCCCCACAACGCGTCACACGCGACCAGCGCACCCGCACCGTCCGCACTCCCCCCGGCCATCCCGCCGGCCACCGGGATGTCCTTCGCGATGTGGATGTGTACGTCGGGACCGCGCCCGTACCTCTCGCCCAGCGCGATCGCCGCTCGGGCGGCCAGGTTCGTCCGGTCCAGGGGGACCTGGCCGGCGTCCGGGCCCTCGCAGGTGATCCGGAGTTCGGCGGCGGGGGTGACGGTGACCTCGTCGTACAGGCCGACGGCGAGGAAGACGTTCGCGAGGTCGTGGAAGCCGTCGGGGCGGGGGGCGGCCACGGCGAGCTGGACGTTCACCTTGGCGGGGACACGGACGGTGACACTCACGAGGGCTCCTCGGTGACCTTGTTCTCCGCGATCCTCGCGAACTCCTCCACCGTCAGCGACTCCCCCCGCGCCTGCGGGGACACCCCCGCCGCGACGATCGCCGTCTCCGCCGCCGCCGCCGACCCCGCCCACCCGGCGAGCGCCGCGCGCAGCGTCTTGCGGCGCTGGGCGAACGCCGCGTCCACCACCGCGAAGACCTCCCGCCGGGACGCCGTGGTCCTGATCGGGTCGGTGCGGCGGACGAGGGACACCAGTCCGCTGTCCACGTTCGGCGCCGGCCAGAAGACGTTGCGGCCGATCGCGCCGGCCCGCTTGACCTCCGCGTACCAGTTGGCCTTCACGGAGGGGACGCCGTACACCTTCGAACCCGGCGCGGCGGCGAGCCGGTCCGCGACCTCCGACTGGACCATCACGAGGGTCCGTTCGATGCTCGGGAAGGTCTCCAGCATGTGCAGCAGGACCGGTACGGCGACGTTGTACGGCAGGTTCGCGACCAGCGCGGTCGGGGCGGGGCCCGGCAGTTCGGTCACCTTCATCGCGTCCGAGTGCACCAGCGCGAACCGCTCCGCGCGGGCCGGCATCCGTGCGGTGATCGTCGCGGGCAGGGCGCTCGCGAGCGTGTCGTCGATCTCCACGGCCGTCACCCGGTCGGCGGCCTCCAGCAGCGCGAGCGTCAGCGACCCGAGCCCTGGTCCGACCTCCACGACCACATCGTCCGCCCGGACATCTGCGGTCCGGACGATCCGGCGGACGGTGTTCGCGTCGATGACGAAGTTCTGGCCACGCTGCTTGGTGGGCCGCACACCGAGAACGGCGGCGAGCTCACGGACGTCGGCGGGTCCGAGAAGGGCATCGGGGGTGGGGCTGGTCACGGGACAAGGTTACGGGGGTGGTGGGGCGGGTGGTCACCCGTGCAGCCGTGCCCCGCAGTGCGGCCAGGGGCTCGCCCCCCGGCGTACGTACAACTTCTTCGCCCGGTAGGTCTGTTCGGACGCCGGGGCGTCCTGGGGGCGGCCGGTGCCGCCGAGGCTCTGCCAGGTGCGGGTGTCGAACTGGTAGAGGCCGCCGTAGGTGCCGGAGGGGTCGACGGCGGTCGGGCGGCCGCCGGACTCGCACGCGGCGAGCCCTCCCCAGTTCAGGCCGTCCGCGCCCGCCACGGACGTGGGCAGCGGCTTGCTGCCCACGCGGACGAGCTGGTCGAGGGGGTCCCGGACGACCTCCACGCGTACCCGCTTCGGCTTCTGCCGAACCCCGTTCACGCTCCTCAGCGCGTACGTCACCCGCCGCAGCCCCGGCACGCCCGCCCGCTCCACCACCTCCGTCCCCTTGAAAAGCGAGGGGTCCTCGGTGCGCCGTACCTCGAACTCCACCGGCTCCTCGCGGACCTCCCGCGTCCCGGTGATCCGCAGCACGGTGATCGTCTGCCCGTCGCGGGGGAAGCTCCCCGGCGGCACGGACGTCGTGTCCTGCCCGGCCAGGGTGATCCCGGCGGCCTCGACGGCCTCGCGGACGGTCCCGGCGTTCGTCCGGATCGTGCGGGCCCGGCCGTCGGCCAGCACGGTCACGGACCGCTCCGTACGGACGTCCAGCGCGAGCCCGGCGCGGCCGATCCGCTGCGAGCGGGACGTGGAGACGTACGCGCCCTCGGCCCTGACGCCGAGCTGTCTGAGCGCGCCGGCGACGGTCCGGGCGGTCGTCCACACCTCGCGGCGGGTGCCGTCGAGGGTGAGGCGTACGGGGCGGCCGTAGTGGACCGTGACCTCGTCGCCGCTGTCGAGTTCCTCGCCGGGCGCGGGGACGACGAGGTCGTGCTCGCCGATGCGCACCCCCTCCTCCGCCAGCAACTCGGTCACGTCGTCGGCGAACGTGTGCAGCGTCCGGGGCGCCCCGTCGACCGTCAGCTCGACGGCCTTGTCCTTCGCGACGAACGCGCTGGTGCCGCCGGCGAGGAACGCGACGACCAGGGCCTGCGGGAGCAGCCTCCGCATCCCCGACTCGGCGGCCCGCCTGCGCCGCGCGGCCCGCCGCCGGGCACCGCCCTGGCGGGGGACCACCGGCTGCCGGGCTTCCGTCTTCGGCGCTTCCGGCTGCGGCACCTGCGAAAAAGGCCGTTCGCCCGGAAAATCCCCCTCCATGACAGGCGGCTCGTACTGCGGTGCGTACGTGGACTGCGGACTGCTCACGCCGACACGCTCCAAGGGGCGGGGGTCAATCGGGCCCACAGAACCTAGCGGGTACTACGTGACTCTCCAAAGCGACTCGGCTACTCAGGGTGCCGTTCGAATGAGGGGGTGGGCTCCGGAGCGTGCCGGGAGCGAAGATCTTCCGGAGTTCAGCCTTCGCCGAGCAGACGGTCCGCCTCGTGAGCGGCGAGGTCCAGCGCGCGGCGGAGCTCCTGCGGACGGCGTCCGCCGGCGCTCGCGAGAGGGCCATGGCCTCCGGAGCCGCCGCCGACCGCTCGGGCCGCGTCGGTGAGGACGCTGCTGGCCTGGACGCCCTGTTGGTGGAGGTCGGGTGAGATCGCGGCGGCGAGGAGGGCCTTGCCGTCGTGTTCGGCGCCGAGGACCACGACGGCCGGGGTGCGGCCGAGCCGGGTGAGGGTCCCGGCGGCGAGGAGACGCAGTTCGTCCGGGGTGACACCGGTGACTTCCTGGACGGTCAGCTGCCCGTGGCCGGTGCGCCTGGCCTGTCCGGCGAGGTGTCCGGTCCGCCGCTTCAGCTCCTCACCCCTGAGCCGGGACACCTCGTCCTGCGTGGTGGCGAGGGCTTCCAGCCGCTTGCGCAGGGCGCCGGGTGTGTCGGCGGGACGGGTGCCGAGCAGGGCGGCGAGTTCGCCGAGCAGACGGCGTTCGGTGTCCAGGTGGCGGAGTGTGCCGTGGCCGGTGAGCGCTTCGACGCGGCGCAGGTTGGAGCCGATCGAGGACTCGGAGAGCAGGCGGAAGGCACCGATCTGGGAGCCGTGCGTGACGTGGGTGCCGCCGCAGAGTTCGCGGGAGAAGTCGCCGATGTCGACGATACGGACCCGGTCGCCGTACTTCTCGCCGAACAGGGCGATCGCACCGGCGGCTTCGGCCTCGGCGCGGTCGGCGTGCCAGGCCCGTACGGAGGGGTCGTCGAGGACATGGCCGTTGACGACGCTCTCGATGGTGGTGAGCTGGTCCGGGGTGACAGCGGCGAAGTGGGCGAAGTCGAAGCGGAGCCGGTCGGGTTCGACGAGGGAGCCCTGCTGGCGGGCATGGTCGCCGAGGGTGGCCATGACGACGGCGTGCAGGATGTGCGTGGCGGAGTGGGAGCGCATCAGACCGGCCCGGCGTCCGGCGTCCACGGCGGCTTCGCCGACAGCGCCCGTGCGGAGTTCGCCGTGCAGGACACGGGCGCTGTGGACGCGGAAGCCCTCCAGGCCGTAGCGGGTGCCGGTGATCTGTACGGCAGTGCCGTCGGCCAGCGTCAGGGTGCCGGTGTCGCCGATCTGGCCGCCGGCCTCGGCGTAGAACGGGGAGCGGTCGAGGACCAGCTCGACGTCCGTACCTCTGGGGATCAGGCCGGTGACGGTGACCTCGGCGGTCAGGTGCTCGTACCCGACGAACTCGGTGCGCGGAAGGCGGGCGGCCAGTTCCCGGTAGGTGTCCGTACGGCGCAGGGCCTCAGCGGTTCTGGCCCTGCCGCCGGTCTTCGCGCGGCTGCGCTGCTCGTCCAGGAGTACGGCGAAGCGGTCCTCGTCGACGGTGAGTCCGGCGTCCCGGGCGGCCTCGACGGTCAGTTCCACGGGGAAGCCGTAGGTGTCGGCCAGCTCGAAGGCCGTCTCACCCGGCAGCGCGGCCGAACCGCTGCTCCTGGTACGGGTGATGGCGGCGTCCAGAAGTCGGCTGCCCTGGGTGAGGGTGCGGGTGAAGGACTCCTCCTCGGCGGTGACGACCTGCTCGATCAGCGTGGCCCGGTCCGCGAGTTCGGGCCAGACGTCGGCGAGGTTACCGATCACGGAGGCCGTGACGGCGGGCAGGACGGGGCCGTCGATGCCGAGCAGCCGGGCGTGGTGGATCGCACGGCGCATCAGGCGGCGCAGGACGTAGCCGCGGCCGTCCTTGGCGGGCAGGACGCCGTCGGCGACGAGGAAGGCGATGGAGCGGGCGTGCTCGGTGACGACCTGGAAGGACACCTTCGCCTCTCCCTCGCCGGGAGCCTCGCGGCCGGCGAGTTCCTGGACGGTGCGGAAGGTCGGCAGCAGCAGGTCGGTGGTGCAGACGTTCCGCGCGTCCTGAAGGATCGCGGCGAGCCGGTCCAGACCGAGGCCGGTGTCGACCCCCGTGCGGTCGAGTTCGCCGAGGACGGGGAAGCCTCCCTTCTTGTCTCCCTCACCTCGCCGGTACTGCATGAAGACCAGGTTCCAGATCTCGACGTAGCGCTCACCGTCGACGGCGGGTCCGCCTTCCTCGCCGAAGGCGGGACCCCGGTCGTAGTTGATCTCCGAACTGGGACCGCAGGGGCCGGGGACCCCCATGGACCAGTAGTTGTCCTCCATGCCGAGCCGCTGGATGCGGGAGGCGGGGACCCCGATGCGGCGCCAGAGGCGCTCGGCCTCGTCGTCGTCCTCGAAGACCGTGATCCAGAGCTTCTCCTTCTCCAACTGGTAGCCCTCGGTGAGGAGTTCCCAGGCGAACGCGATCGCGTCCTCCTTGAAGTAGTCGCCGAAGGAGAAGTTCCCCATCATCTCGAAGAACGTCGCGTGCCGGTTGGTCCGGCCGACGTTGTCGATGTCCGACGTGCGGGCGCACTTCTGGATGCTGGTGGCGCGAGGGAAGTCGGGGACCGTCTCCCCCAGGAAGTACGGCTTGAACTGGTTCATCCCGGCGTTGGTGAGCAGCAGGGTCGGGTCGTCCGGGACGAGCGGACCGGACGGCACCCGGTGGTGGCCGCGAGAGGTGAAGAAGTCGGTGAACAGGCTGCGGATCTGCGTCGAGCGCATGGCGGCATGACCTCACGGAAGGAGTCACGGAAGGTGGTCGAGGGGTGCACACGCCGAGCCGGGCCGAGAACAGGGACTGAGAGGGTTCTCAGTTCTCCAGCTCGACGCAGGTAGCTCGCGCCCCCATGGGCCGCACCTTTTCTCCAGATCCGTTGATCCACCGGTTGTGCGGCAGATGTGTACGTCCGCCGCGTCGCCGACTTTAGTGGGTACGGCGGCAAGATCGCTCAGCGTTTACGTGTGAGCGTGAAATCCAGCAGGCCAGGGCCGATCCCGGCCGCGTCGTTCAGGACGCTGACGGCTCCCGCCGCTTTCAGAACCGCCGGTCCGGCGTACCCCCAGCCCGCGCCGAGCGGGGTGACGCGCGCCGCGCGTGCGGCAGCGATGTCTCCGGCGGTGTCACCGAGGAACACGGATTCCCCGGGGTCGGCGCCGAGCCTGCCGAGCGCGAGCAGAAGTCCGTCCGGAGCGGGCTTGGGTTCGGCGTCCTCCCGGCCGACGGTCACGTCCAGCAGCTCCAGTACGGTCGGCGGCAACAGCCAGGGCAGCCGCGTACGGCTCTGGAGGGTGACCAGCCCCGTCGCGATCCCGGCGTCCTTGACCGCCTTCACCCCCTCCAGCACCCCTGGGAACAGGGTGACCCCAGCGGCGGTGGCCAGGGCCGGGTCCCACCAGATCTCGCAGAGGCGGTCCGGTTCGGCGACCCCGAGTCCGGCCAGCACCTCGACCCGAGGGGTCGTGAGCGCGTCCGGCGGAAGGTCGCCGACGGTGACACGGCGTCCGAGAGCGGCGGTCGCGACACCGGCGAGGGTGGCGAGCACCGCGCTCCGGCTGTCCAGCAGCACGCCGTCCAGATCGAACAGCACCGCCCTCGTCACGGGACTGAGGTCAGGTCGGCCTCGGTCAGCAAGGGGTGCAGGCGGACACCGTGTCCGTGGAGGAACGGCCTCCCACCCAGCGGCCTCTCCAGGACACAGAGCGCGTCGGAGACCGGAGCACCGGCGATCCGCAGCATCCGGGTCATCTCCAGCAGTTGACCGCCGGAGCGGACCACGTCGTCGACCAGGACGACCCGGCGTCCCCCGACGCCGGCGCCTTCGATCTGCCGCCGGGAGCCGTACGTCTTGGACCGGCGGCGCAGGAACGCGGACGGCAGCCCGGTGGCTGCCGACAGGGCGACGACCAGCGGGACGCCTCCCAGTTCGATGCCGGCCAGCACTTCGGCATCCTCGGGGACGAGCGTGGCCATCGCCTCGGCGACGTCGTACAGCAGCTCGGGGTCGGCGGCGAGCCGGTACTCGTCGAAGTACGAGTCGAGCACCTGCCCGTCGGGCAGCGTGAACTCGTCCGTGACACAGGCCGTGGCGGCAACGCGGGCTCTCAGGGTGGTCAGGGTCATGTGCCTGCTCCTTTCCGGACGATCAGGTCATGGAGCTGAGCGGCGAAGGCCGTCGCCGAAGCGATCGGGCTGAGGAAACCCAGTGGCCGGGTGGGTGTCTCGAACAGCCACTTCTCCCGTTTGAGGAAGGCCAGCAGTCCAAGCGCGGTAGGGCCGGTGATCCAGACGGGGACGGGGCGGACGGTCCCCGCGTAGTACAGGGCGGCGGTCAGCTCGTGCAGGGTGCCGACCCCGCCTCCCATCGCGACCACCAGGTCCGCTGTGTCCAGGTAGTGGTTGAGGCGGGTGCCGAGGTCGGGCAGGTGGACCTCGGCCGTGACATACGGGTTGAACGCACCCCATTCGGCGTGCTTGTCGGCCAGCGTCACCGCGACGGCAGGGCCGCCCTCGGCTGCGGCCCCACGGGCAACGGCCTCCATCAGGCCGTTGTAGCCGCCATGCAACAGCGTGAACCCGGCCCTGGCCAGGGCCTCGCCGATGTCCTCCGCGAGCCGCTCCTCGTCCGGCGAAGCGGGGACGACCCCGCCGAAGAACACCGCCGTCATCCGTCGTGTCACACCAACTCCAGATAGGCGCGGTAGGCGGTGACAGCGTCCGCGAGGCCGTCCAGGGCGTTCGGGCAGGCCCGCGCGGTGAGTGCGAGCACCCGGTCCAGGGCAGCGGTGACGTCGTCGGTGCCGGGGACAGCCGGAGAGGTGATCGCCGCGTCCAGGTCGGCCAGGCAGGTCCGCCCGATCGGGGTACGCGCGAGTTCCTCCCGGAGCCGGTACCAGCCCCAGAACGCCGACTCCGGGACGAGCGCGGTCTTGATCAGGTCCTTCGTCGCGGTGTGCAGCATGTGCCACTCGGCGTAGGCGACGAACCGCTGACCGCGCCGGATGCGCTTGTGGAGCAGCACGGCCAGCACGAGGTGTTCGATCAGCAGCTCGGCGCACGTGCGGGGACGGGTGGTGAACTCCGCGACGTGAGCCCGCGCCTGCTCGGTGTGAGCGGCGGTGATCCCGGCCGACGGCCGTTCCAGCAACGTCTTGCCACCCACTTTCCGGCCCAGCTCGGCGATCCGGGAGGCGGGCGCGAGGTAGAGGTCGACCTGCTGAAGTCGGCCCTCGTACTGGACGAGGAAGACGAACCCGACACCTCCCAGGTCCGCGACGATGGTGTCGCGCCAGCCCGGCAGCAGAGCGCCACCCTCGACCGTCATCAGGTCGTCGAGAGCCGAGGTGAAGGCGGACAGGTCACGGTCGTGGACCCCGACGACGAAGTCGACGTCGGAGAGGCGGTCGGCGGTGCCGGAAGCGAGCGAACCCCGGACCAGCAGGTGGGTCACCGCCGGGGAGGCGGACAGCACCTCGGCGATGCGGGTCAGCAACGGCAGTTGGGCGGGCCGGTTGGCCTCGGCGAGTTCGGTCAGGCGCAGTTCGGCCGGAGCCGGGGACACAGCGGCGGGCATGGGCTGTCCTTCCGTGCTGAAGGTGCTGACGTGCCGGGTGGCTTCACGGGGCGAGGGCGAGGAGCTTGGACTTCGCGGCCGTCCAGCGCTGATGCGCCGTGCTGTCGCCGAGCGCGGTGTGCAGGCCGGCGATCAGGTCGTAGACGGTGCCCTCCGGGAGGGCGAAGGAGTAGAACAGCCTGAGCAGCAGTTGTTCGGCGGCGGGGGTGAAACCGAGGTCGGCCAGGCGACGTGCGGCGGCGAGCCGTTCGGCCAGATCGGCCTCCGACGCGCACGGCAGGTGTTCGGCGTCCGGCGGCTCCTGCGCTCGCCGGGCCAGCCGCCGGTAGGCGTTGTCCGCGTAGACGTCCGCGATCAGATGGACGCGGTCCGGGCCGAGCAGATTGCACACCCCGTGCGCGTACGTCGGTGTCAGCTGCCAGATCCGCCCGCCGTCCAGGTGGACCTTGGTACCCCCGGTGACCAGGAAGGCCGAGGAATTGGTGTGCAGCGGGACATGCAGCCGGTACCGCTCGACCCGGTCCAGCTCGTCGTAGTCGCGGTGCTCCCAGAGGAAGGCGTTCGGCTCCAGCCGGGCCAGCCGTACCCACATGTAACTCAGGCCGAGTCCGGCCAACAGGTTCGCGGTGGCGGGCATGCTCTCCAGCAACGCCGTGGGCCGGGCGGCGCCGTCGGTGATCCGTACGTCGGCTGCGTCACCGGAGGCGTTCATCAGCGACGTCGTCCACCAGCCGCCGGACTGGAACTCGCCGTACTCCGCCTTCCAGGGCGCCGGAGCGGTCAGCGCCTCGTGCCTCATTCGCTCGACCAGGGCGTTGTCCAGCTTTTGCAACTGCGTGATCTGCTCGGACAGAGCTGCGATCGGCCGTCGTTTTTCCATGGTGCCCCTTTCGCGTGATCAGGGGGATCTGCTCGCGAAGGCGCAGGCGTGTGTGCCCGACCGGGCTTCACCTGTTCAGCGCCCGCCAGCAGTTCTAAGATGCTCTAGAGCACCTCGCACGGTCAAGGGGGTGCTTCAAAGTGCTCTAGAACAGGAGTCGTCAGATGGCCGGGAACCCGCAGGCGCTGCCGCCGTACCAGCGCATCGCCGCCAAGATCCGCGAGCAGATCGAGCGGGGTGAGCTCCGTCCTGGAGACCACATCCCGTCGGTCCGCGAGATCATGCGGACCGAGGGCGTCACCACCGCCACCGCGACCCGCGTCGCCGCCGTACTCAGGGCGGAAGGGCACGTCGAATCGGTCCCCGGAATCGGAACGGTGGTCACTGTGCCGCGCAAACTCACCGCAGGTTCTGACCGGCTTCACCTGCTCAGGGCGGGCGGAACCGGCTTCACACAGGGAGAACGCGTCGAGATCGTGAGCGCGGATCTCGTCCCCGCGCCGCAGGACGTCGCTCTCGCGCTCGGCGCCGACGAGGGAGCGCCCACCGTCCGACGGTGTCGGCGTTACCTCGACGAACAGGGCGTCGTCACCGTCTCCACGTCATGGCTCGACGGCACGCTCGGCGAGACGGCCCCCGAACTCCTGGAGGCCGGCCCCCTCCCGAAGATGACGTTCGGCCTGATCGAGGAACGGACCGGGCGGCGAGCCGTCCGCCGGAGGGACACGGTGACCCTGACCCCGGCCCCGGAGGAACTCGCAGAGCTCCTCGGGACCGAGGCCGGTTCGCTCACGCTGGTGATGACCAACCACTACTGGGACCAGGACGGGAACGTCATCGAGTACGCCGTCGACTTCATCGGGGCGGACCGCGCACTCTCGGCGGAGTACGACCTGGAGTGAGGGCCGCTCGCCTTCAGCCGCCCGGCGACCCGACGCCGGGGAATCATCGGCTGCGGCGCCTCATACAGTCGCGATGCCTCGTACGGCTGCCCCGAAGAAGGCCGGTCGCCCGGATATTCGCCCTCCACGACAGGCGGCTCGTACTGCGGTGCGTACGTGGACTGCGGACTGCTCACACCGACACGCTCCAAGGGGCGGGGGTCAATCGGGCCCACAGAACCTAGCGGGTACTACGTGACTCTCCAAAGCGACTCGGCTACTCAGGGTGCCGTTCGAATGAGGGGGTGGGCTCCGGGTCGCACGTCCTGCCGGTGCGGTCTGCCGTCGCCCGCATTCGATACAGGACGGGGTCACAGGGCCGTGGGACGGCATTGCGCGCCGTCGGGCCGAGCCCGGTGCCGGGACTTCGTCTCCGCTTCGGCGCGGTTGATCCCTCGGCGGGTTTGCCGATATCGGCATGTCGGTCATCCGTCGCTTCTAGGCTGGCTCGTCCCCATCTGACCGGAAGAAGGACCCCATGCGACCCGCGCGCTTCCAGGACTGGCTGATCGACGTCGTCAAGAACACGCCGGGAGTCGGTCGCGTCCAGTCCCTCGCCGACAGCGGTGACAGCAAGCGTCCCTTCGGTATCGCGCTGACGCGGGACGGCAAGGAGGAGCACTGGCAGATCACCGGCCAACTGGCCGACGGCGAGAAGCACGACCACGAGGAAAGCTCGGTCAAGGACACCCCGTTCTCCGCGCCGGTTCCGGAGACCGGCGCCGCGGCGGACGTCTGGCTCATCGGTGTGATCGGCGCGTCCGAGTCCCCGGAGATCGCCCGTGTCGAGCGGTGGCAGGACCGCCCCGAGGGGCTGTCGCAGTTCGGCTTCACGGTGTTCTTCCACGCGGGCTCCCGAGCCTTCGTCCGCCCTCTGTAGACCCTCCGGGTCGCTGTCTGTCCGACGTCTGACGAATCGGTCCCCGGAATCGGAACGGTGGTCACTGTGCCGCGCCCCCGCACCCCAGGTCATCACCCTCGCGCTCGGCGTCGACGAGGGAGCACCCACCGTCTCCACGTCATGGCTCGACGGCCCGCTCGGCGGAGTACGCCCTGGAGTAAGGGCCGTTTCCCGTCTCAGTACCCGAACGCCCGACCCGTGTTCGCCCCCACCGCCTCCGCGAGCGTGTCCTCGTCGACCCCCCTGACCTCGGCCATCGCCCGGACGGTGACCGGGATGAGGTAGGGGGCGTTGGGGCGGCCCCGGTAGGGGGCCGGGGTGAGGAAGGGGGCGTCCGTCTCGACGAGGAGGAGGTTCAGGGGGGCCACCGCGACCGCGTCCCGCAGGGGCTGGGCGTTCTTGAAGGTGACGTTCCCCGCGAAGGACATGAAGTAGCCGGCGCGGGCGCAGATCCGGGCCATGTCCGCGTCGCCGGAGTAGCAGTGGAAGACCGTACGGTCCGGGGCGCCCTCTTCCTTCAGGACGCGCAGGACGTCGTCGTGGGCGTCACGGTCGTGGATGACGAGGGTCTTGTCGTGGCGCTTGGCGATCTCGATGTGGGCGCGGAAGGACGCCTCCTGGGCCTCCTTGCCCTCGGGCCCGGTGCGGAAGTAGTCGAGGCCCGTCTCCCCGACGCCCTTCACGTGCGGCAGCGCGGCGAGCCGGTCGATCTCCGCGAGGGCCTCGTCGAGAGCGGCCCGGCCCCCCGGCTTGCGCGCGCCCTGGCGGGACCAGCCGTCGGGGTCGCCGTGGACGATGCGGGGCGCCTCGTTGGGGTGCAGGGCGACGGCCGCGTGCACGGCGTCGTACGCGGCCGCCGTCTCGGCCGCCCAGCGGGAGCCGCGTACGTCGCACCCGACCTGCACGACCGTCGTCACCCCGACGGACGCCGCCTTGGCCAACGCCTCCGCCACCGTCCCCGACTGCATGTCGAGGTGGGTGTGGGAGTCGGCGACGGGCACCCGGAGGGGTTCGGGGAGCGGCGGGGCGGCGTTCTTGCCGGAGGCGTTCGCAGGCATGTCCCGATCCTACGGAAGGGGGTGTCACCGGGGAGAACGGTTTCCTCGGCGGCACCCCTGCCCGCGCCGGCCGGAAGGGAGCGTCACCGGCGAGGACAGCTCCCCCGGCGTCCCGAACCGGCGCCCCCCGTCCGCGTCAGCTCGCCTTGCGGAACGGGTGCAGCAGGTCCGACAGATGCCAGTGGTGCGGCTCGCGCGGCTCGGCCGGAGGCTGGGCCGTCTCCGTCCGCGCCGCCGGCACCTTGGACGGCCGGCGCGCGGCCTCCCGTACCGACGACACCTGGCCCGCCCGCATGATCCGCACCAGGTGCCCGTCGCAGTTCTGGCAGGCGGGGCTGGAGAGGGGGGAGGGGACGACCTTGCCCTCGGCGACGTACATCACGAAGGTGTGGCCGTCCGCGTCGGTGTGGTGCTCGATCTCGTACGACTGCTCCCAGCCGTGCCCGCAGCGCATGCAGGCGAAGGAGTAGGACTCGTTGACCACGGCCGTCGCTCCGTCGCGCAGGCCGGTACGCCCTGAAATCTCGCTCATGCCAGCTCCTTAGGTCCGCTGACCGGGGGACGTCCTGTCTGTCCCTCCACTTCAGTGGACGCCCGGGAGGCCCCGCCCGGTACCCGCCCTGTTCTTTGTTGGACGCGATTTGGCGTTTCCTTGCCGAAGGGGTCGGCAGGGACGGCTGGGCTTTGCCTTCGAAGACACCGCTTTGCTAAGACATGAAGCCCACGACGGCATAAAACGGACGCCGGCCGTCAGGTGTTGTGCTTGGCGGCGACGACCGCGTCGAACACGACCCGCTTGGCGATCCCGGCCTCGACGGCGACCGCGGCGATGGCCTCCTTACGCCGCTCCCCGGCAGCCTCCCGGGCCTGCACACGCCGCACCAGCTCCCCGGCGTCCAGCTCCTCGGGCCCCCGCTCCGGCGCCCCCTCCACGACGACGGTGATCTCGCCCCGTACGCCCTCCGCGGCCCACTCCGCCAGCTCCCCGAGCCCCCCGCGCCGTACCTCCTCGTACGTCTTGGTCAGCTCCCGGCAGACGGCCGCCCGGCGCTCCGCACCGAAGACCTCGGCCATCGCGGCGAGGGTGTCGTCGAGCCGGTGCGGCGCCTCGAAGTAGACGAGCGTACGGCGCTCCTCGGCCACGTCCCGCAGCCGCGACAGCCGCTCGCCCGCCTTGCGCGGCAGGAACCCCTCGAAGCAGAACCGGTCGACGGGCAGCCCGGACAGCGCGAGCGCGGTGAGGACGGCGGAGGGCCCCGGTACGGCGGTGACGCGGATGTCCCGCTCGACGGCGGCGGCGACGAGCCGGTACCCGGGGTCGGACACGGACGGCATGCCCGCATCGGTCACAAGCAGTACCCGCGCGCCCCCTACCAGCGCCTCCACCAGCTCCGGGGTACGAGCCGACTCGTTCCCCTCGAAGTACGACACCACCCGCCCCCTGGGAGTTACGCCGAGCGCCTGAGTCAGCCGCCGCAGCCGCCGCGTGTCCTCCGCGGCGATCACATCGGCCTCGGCGAGTTCCCGCGCGAGGCGGGGCGGCGCGTCCGTGATGTCTCCGATGGGGGTGCCGGCGAGGACGAGGGTGGCGGGGTTCGTTGTCACCCGCCCATCCTCGCAGGAGCCGGGACCGTCCTCGCAGGGCGCGGGCACCGTCCTCGCAGCGTGCGGGCCCGGCCCGATCACCGCCGGTTCGGGCCAAGCACGGGACTCACACAGACCTGTTCCCTACGATGGCGCGGTGACCAGTACCGCGTCCTCCACGGACTCCACGGAACACCGGCCCCCCCTCGACGAAGACGAGCGGGCCGGCCGTCTGTCGTGGCCGCAGCGGCTGCGCCGGTTCGGGTACCAGGGCCGGCCGGTCGCGGACGTACGGGAGCGGCTGGTCCCCGCGTACGCCGAGCCCAGCCCCCGGCTGTGGGAGGCGCTCGGCGTCTCCTACCGGCTCTCGGCCTGGCTGACGCGCTGGTCGGCGTGGATCGGCCCGCTGCTGGTCACGGTCCTCGCGGGCCTGCTGCGGTTCTGGAACCTGGGCAGCCCGAAGGCGGTGATATTCGACGAGACGTACTACGCGAAGGACGCGTGGGCGCTCGTCCACCGCGGCTTCGAGGTCAACTGGGACAAGAACGTCAACGCCCTCATCCTCAACACGAACGGCGACGTGCCGGTCCCGGCCGGCGCCTCGTACGTCGTCCACCCGCCGGTCGGCAAGTACGTCATCGGCCTCGGCGAGCTGCTCTTCGGCTTCAACCCCTTCGGCTGGCGCTTCATGACGGCGCTGCTCGGCACGCTGTCCGTGCTGCTGCTGTGCCGGATCGGGCGGCGCCTGCTGCGCTCGACGTTCCTCGGCTGCCTCGCGGGCGCGCTGATGGCCGTGGACGGCCTGCACTTCGTGATGAGCCGCACGGCCCTGCTCGACGGCGTCCTCATGTTCTTCGTCCTCGCCGCGTTCGGCTGCCTGGTGATCGACCGGGACAAGGCGCGCGAGAAACTCGCGGCGTCGCTGACGCCGGACGCCGACGGGCGCTACCGCCCTAGTACTTCAGTAGGGGATCACTTCCGCTTCGGATGGCGCCCCTGGCGCTGGGCCGCCGGTCTCATGCTCGGCCTCGCCATCGGCACGAAGTGGAACGGCCTCTACTTCATGGCCGCGTTCATCCTCATGGCACTGCTGTGGGACGCCGGTACGCGCAGGGTCGCGGGCGCGCGTCACCCGTACCAGGCGGTGTTGCGGTACGACACGGGGTACGCGTTCCTCGCGACCGTACCCGTAGCCCTTGTGACCTACCTCGTCTCCTGGACCGGGTGGATCCTCTCCCCCGCCGACGGCACCGGCGGGTACTACCGCAACTGGGCCGCCACCGACGGCCGGGGCGGCGCCTTCACCTGGCTGCCCGACTGGCTGCGCAGCCTGTGGCACTACGAGCACGAGGTGTACAAGTTCCACACCCACCTCACCTCGCCGCACTCCTACCAGTCCAACCCCTGGAGCTGGCTCGTCCTCGGCCGGCCCGTCTCCTTCTTCTACGAGACCCCGTCCCCCGGCGTCGCCGGCTGCCCCTCCGGCGTCGCCGAGAAGTGCCCCCGCGAGGTCCTCGCCCTCGGCACGCCCCTGCTGTGGTGGGCCGCCTGCTTCGCCGTCCTCTACGTCCTGTGGCGCTGGTTCTTCCGCCGCGACTGGCGGGCGGGCGCCATCGCGGGCGCCATCGCCGCCGGGTACCTCCCCTGGTTCATGTACCAGGAGCGCACGATCTTCTTCTTCTACGCCGACGTCTTCCTCCCCTTCCTCTGCCTCGCCCTCGCAATGCTGATCGGCGCCCTCGCCGGGCCACCGGGGTCTTCGGACAACCGCCGGGTGATCGGGGCGACGGGGGCGGGGGTTCTCGTGCTGCTCATCGCCTGGAACTTCATCTATTTCTGGCCGCTGTACACGGGGACGGCGATGCCGATAGACGACTGGCGGGCTCGGATGTGGCTGGACACGTGGGTGTAGGCGCCATGCCGAGAACAGCGTCCGTCGCGACGCCTCCAACTGATCGACGGCCTCACTGATCCGGGCCCGCTCGCGGCGCAGTCCCCCGATGAACGTGGGGCAGTCGGCAAGGACTTGGACGTCGTCGCCCTCGCCTAGGGCATCACCGTGGACGGCCCGGTCGCCCCCGGCGCGGCCTTCGATCCGGACGACGTCGCGGAGCGCTACTGGGAGTTGTACAGCCAGCCGCGGGGCGCGCGGGCGTTGACGAAGACCGCGAGCGGCGGCAGGATGCCGACTGCGTGGCCTACGCCGAACCTCCCGTGACCGTCCCCAGCACGGTCCCCCGTCGGAGGCAAAGGGACCAGCGTCTCAGGCCGTTGTCGCAGCCCGATCGTCCTGGGCGAGGTTGCTGGGGAGCTGTCGCTCGGGACGTGGAAGGCAGCGATGACAGCCCGCAGGAATTTCAAGCGCCAGGTGCGCGCCCGCGCCGCGAAGACCGGTGAGTCCTACACGTCGGCCCTCAGGCACTTCCGTCCGGCTCCCCCGGGAGACGCGGGGAGTCACAGGAGCGTGCGGCTCGCCGTGGCGCAGACCCCCGTACGCGAAGACCCCCGGGACGGGGACGCGTTGCGCGAGAGCGGGCGTGAGGTGCGCGCGCTGATGCGGGAGGCGGCCGCCCGGGGAGCGAGGGTCGTGCACTTCCCGGAGGGGGCGATCTGTTTTCCCGGCAAGTTCGTGATGTCCGTGGACGGCCCGGACGCGGTCGGTCCGGCGGACTGGGACCGGTGCCGATGGGCCGTGCTCCAGGCGGAGCTGGCCGAGATCGCCGGGCTGGCCCGGGAGCTGCGGCTGTGGACGGTGATCGCGTCGGCGCACCGCCTGACCGGCGCGAACCGTCCGCACAACAGCCTCTACGTGATCTCCGACGCGGGCGAGGTCGTCACGCGGTACGACGAGCGCCTGCTGTCGAGGACGAAGGTCACGTACATGTACGCGCCGGGCGTCTCCCCGGTGACCTTCGAGGTCGACGGCGTGCGCTTCGGCTGCCTGCTCGGCATGGAGATCCACTACCCGGAGCTGTTCGCACAGTACGAGGAACTGGACGTGGACTGCGTCCTGTTCTCGACCAGCGGCACGCCGGGCAACACCGCGGCCCAGGCGCAGGGCCATGCCACGGTCAACAGCTACTGGGTGAGCTTCTCCGTGCCCGCGTGGCACGGCACACCGTCCGGCGTCGCCGCGCCCGACGGGGAGTGGCTCGCCCGGTGCCACGCGGACGGTTCGCCGTCGGTGGCCGTCGTGGACCTCGACGACAGCTCCGAGGCGGCCGCGGACGCGGTGGCCTACGGCCGCCCCTGGCGTCGTGAGGCGCGCTCGGGCATCTACACGGCGCACCAGGTGGACGACCCGCGCAGCGAGGACCGGACGGCGGGCTTCTAGCGGCCCTTCGCGCTCATCTCCATTCGGACAACTTTCCGTATACACCGGTCACAGGAGCCCCTCACCGCGCATACAGTGCGAGGCAGAGGGGCTCTTCTGAACGTGTTCAAAAGGCCCATGGGGGAACCGGGGAAGGAAGCGGGATGGCCAAGGGGGTCAAGGTCGCCGTCGTCGGGACGGTGTTCGCCGTGATGGTGGGGGGCGCCGGGTACGGGGCGTACAACCTGCTGTCCGCGGTGGACGGCGGGTCGAGCGCGAAGGGGCCCGCGCCGGTGAAGACCGGCCCGCCCAGCGGCGAGGAGGTCAAGGAGACGTCGAAGGCGTTCTTCGCGGCGTGGGAGAAGGGCGAGGCGAGCGTCGCCGCGGGGCTGACCAACAACGCCGGCGTCGCGGGCCCGCTCTTCACGGCGTACGGCACCGAGGCGCACATCTCCGGTGTGAGGATCACGCCGGGGACGATCACGGGGGCGACCGTGCCGTACCGGGTCGACGCGACGGTGTCGTACGGCAGCGTGTCGAAACCGCTGACGTACAGCACCAGCCTCACCGTCGTACGCGGTGTCACGACCGGCAGGGCGCTGGTGGACTGGAAGCCGGCGGTGGTGCATCCGGCGTTGACGAGCGCGACGGACACGCTGGTGACGGGGGACTCGGGGGCGCCGCCGATCGAGGCGGTGGACCGGGACGGGAAGGTGCTGACGGCGGAGAAGTACCCCTCGCTGGGGAGCACGCTGGACGCGCTGCGGCAGAAGTACGCGGCCCAGGCGGGCGGCACGCCGGGCGTGGAGCTGGTCGTCAAGCACGCGCAGGGGGACCTGCCCGACAAGACGCTCGTGACGCTCGCCGAGGGCAGGGCGGGCAAGGTGGAGACGACGCTCAGCGCGAGCGTGCAGGCGGCGGCGGAGACGGCGGTGAAGCGGTACCCGGAGTCGTCGGTGGTCGCGGTCCAGCCCAGTACGGGCGACATCCTGGCGATCGCCAACAACACGGCGAACGGCTTCAACTCGGCGGTGTCGGGGGCGCGTCCGCCCGGTTCGACGATGAAGATCGTGACGGCGGCGACGCTGATCGACAGCGGTCTGACCACGGCGAACGGGCCCGCGCCCTGTCCGGACACCGCGATGTGGGAGGGGCAGACCTTCCACAACATCACGAACATGAAACCCGACGAGGGCGCGAGTCTGTCGAGCAGTTTCGCGCGCTCCTGCAACACCGCCTTCATCAAGTACGCCGACGACCTGTCGGACGACTCGCTCACGCGGGAGGCGCAGGAGAAGTTCGGCATCGGGCGCGGCGACTGGAAGATCGGCATCGCGTCCGTCGACGGCGAGGTCCCGGCGGTCTCCGGGCCGGACAAGGCCGCGAACCTCATCGGCCAGGGCAAGGTGCAGCTCAACCCGCTGAACATGGCGTCCGTGACGGCCACCGCGAAGACGGGCACCTTCCGGCAGCCGGTCCTGGTCCCGGTCTCCTTCGACCGGCGCACGCTGGCCACCGCGCAGGGCCTGTCCGACTCCACCTCGCAGCAACTGCGCGCGATGATGCGCCGGACGGCCGTCAGCGGGACCGCCGCCGGCGTCATGGCCGGTCTCGGCGGCGGGAACATCGGCGCGAAGACGGGCTCGGCGGAGACGGACGGGAACGCCACGTCGGACAGCTGGTTCACGGCGTACCGGGGCGATGTCGCGGCGGCGGCGATGGTGCAGAGCGGGGGGCACGGGGTGGATGCGGCGGGGCCGATCGTGGTGAGTGTGCTGAAGGCGGGGTGAGGGCAGCAGCGGGGTGGGGGCAGTAGCAGAAACCCTCCCCTTAAGGACGCGTTCCCGGAAACGCTCACCCCCGCCGGACCCCGCCGCCTACCGTGAACGCATGCCGTACCCCGCAACACCCGCCTCACCCGCCCCCGTTGTCACAACCCCGCTACGGACCGGTGGCTGAGGTCACAAGCACGTCACCCGCGCAGCTGGGGACCCTAGGCTGGTCACCGTCGTTGGGGTGGGTGAGGGCAGTGGGGTCCCCGGGGAGCGCGGAGGTCACGTACGTGGGCAAGAGAAGGCGCGTCGAGGAGACGCGTGCGAGCAAGCGGCGGCCGGCCGTCGTCGGCGGCATGGCGGCCGTGGTCCTCGGCGGCGCGGCCTTCGGCGTGTACGCGCTGTACGGCGGCGGCGCGGCGGCCGAGAGCGGTACGGCGGCGTCCTCCGACAGCAAGCCCAAGATCAAGACGGGCCCCCTGACGGCCGCCGAGGTGACCTCCGCGTCGACGGCGTTCCTGACGTCCTGGCAGCGGGGCGAGGTCGCGCGGGCGGCAGCCGCGACGGACGACGCGAAGGCGGCGACGGCGCTGCTCACCTCGTACGCGAAGGACGCGCGGATCTCGGCCGTGACCCTCACTCCGGGCCCGGCGGTCGGCGCGAAGGTGCCGTTCGCCGTGAAGGGCACGGTGTCGTTCGACCACGCGAGCAAGCCGCTGGCGTACGCGAGCGCGCTGACGGTCGTACGCAGTACGACGACGGGCGAGCCGGAGGTCGACTGGCACGCGTCGGTCGTCCACCCGGACCTCGCGGACGGCGACCGGCTGGTGACCGGCGAGTCCGGGACCCCGCCGGTGAAGGCGCTGGACCGGGACGGGCAGGAGCTGACGGCGAAGGCGTACCCGTCGCTGGCGTCGGTCCTGGACGGGCTGCGCGAGAAGTACGGCAAGAAGGCGGGCGGCAAGGCGGGCGTCGAGCTGCGGGTCGTGCGCGGGGCGGCGTCGAAGAAGCTGGACCTGTCCGACAAGACGGTCCTGGAGATGAGCAAGGGCACGCCGGGCGAGGTGAAGACGACGATCAGCCCGTCGATGCAGGCCGCCGCGGAGAAGCAGGTCGCGGCGAAGGCGCGCGCGTCCGTCGTCGTCATGAAGGCGTCGACCGGCGAGATCCTCGCCGTCGCGAACAACGGCAAGGGCTTCAACGTCGGCTTCCTCGGCTCGCTCGCGCCGGGGTCGACGATGAAGGTGATCACGTCGTCGCTGCTGATCGAGAAGGGGCTCGCGTCCGCCGACAAGGAGCACCCCTGCCCGAAGTACTTCACGTACGGCGGCTGGAAGTTCCAGAACGACGACGAGTTCGAGATCAAGAAGGGCACGTTCAAGGCGAGTTTCGCGCGGTCCTGCAACACGGCCTTCATCAGCCAGGCGCCGGAGCTGGACAACGACAGCCTCACCAAGCAGGCGCAGCAGGTGTTCGGGCTGTCCATGGACAACTGGTCGGTGGGAGTGCCGACCTTCGACGGGTCCGTGCCGGTGCAGAAGGCCGCGCAGATGGGGGCGTCGCTGATCGGGCAGGGCGGGGTGCGGATGAACCCGCTGAACATGGCGTCGGTGTCGGCGACGGTCAAGTCCGGCACGTTCCACCAGCCGTACCTGGTCGCGCCGTCCTTCGACGGCCGCCGGCTCGCGACGGCGTCGCGCACGATGTCGGCGTCGACGCTCGGCCAGTTGCGTGAGCTGATGAAGTACACGGCCCAGTACGGGACGGCCGCCGAGGCGATGTCCGGGATGAGCGGGGACTTCGGGGCGAAGACGGGGTCCGCCGAGGTGGACAGCCAGGAGAAGGCGAACGGGTGGTTCACCGCGTACGCCGGGGATCTGGCGGCGGCGGGGGTTGTGCAGGCGGGTGGGCACGGTGGGGATACGGCGGGGCCGATTGTCGCTGCGCTGCTGAAGATGGGGTAGCTCGGGAGGGGTAGGCCCTGCGGGGTAGATCTGCGGGGGTACGCCTCTCGGGGTAGCTCTGCGGGGGTAGCTCCCTAGGCGTACGTCTTCCGCAGGAACCTCACCAGCGTCTTCGACTCGAACTGCACGACCGCCACGTGCTCCGCCGAGTGGAACTCCACCACCGCCTGGACCCGGCCGCAGGGCCATACCCGTACCTCTCCGGTACCGGCCGGGGCGCGCAGGCCCTGTTCCAGGAGGGTGCGGGAGACGGTCATGCGGTGGGCGCCGGGAAGGTCGACGCGTACGGCGCGGGGGTCGTCGTCGGGGTCGTACCTGAGTACTACGGGTACGGCCTCGCGCTCCGCCTCGACCAGATCCTCGTCGGTGACGATATGGGCGCGTGCGTGCTGTTCGACTACCGACATCGACTAGGCCCCTTACGGTGCGTGACCTGTGCGGAAGCTGTGCGACCGCTTCTTTAACCAATGTCGCATATTTTCCTATTTACAGACCAGGCAGGGATTGTCCCGGTGTGAAGATTTGCTCAGTGACCGCTCTTGCAAGAGCTTCGCAACAGGCCACATCATCGGACGGTGCATGTACCTGACGGATTCATCAACGCCCCGACCTCCGCCGTGACCGGAGTCGTCGCGGCGGGCGCGGTCGCCGTGTCCCTGCGCGGCGCACGCCGGGAACTGGACGAGCGCACGGCTCCCCTGGCCGGGCTGGTCGCGGCGTTCATCTTCGCGGTGCAGATGCTGAACTTCCCGGTCGCGGCGGGGACGAGCGGACACCTCCTGGGAGGCGCGCTCGCGGCGATACTCGTCGGCCCCTATACCGGGGTGCTGTGTGTCTCCGTGGTCCTGCTGATGCAGGGCATTCTCTTCGCGGACGGCGGCCTCACCGCGCTCGGCGTCAACATCACGGACATGGCGGTCGTGACGACGGTCGTCGCGTACGCCGTCTTCCGGGGCCTGGTGAAGGTCCTCCCCCGGAGTCTGGGGAACCGCCGTACGGTCACCGCCGCGTCCTTCGTCGCCGCGCTGCTGTCCGTGCCGGCCGCCGCCGCCGCGTTCACGCTGCTGTACGCGATCGGCGGGACCACGGACGTCTCCATCGACAAGGTCGCGGGCGCGATGATCGGCGTGCACGTGCTGATCGGGATCGGGGAGGCGGCGATCACGGCGCTCACCGTCGGTGCGGTCATCGCCGTGCGGCCGGACCTCGTGTACGGGGCTCGGGGGCTTCAGGCGCCGTTGAAGTTGCGGGTGGGCGGGGAGTTGGTGGACACGACGCCCTCGTCACCGGCCCCGGCTCCGGCCGTGTCCCGGCGGAATCTGTGGGTCGGCGGGCTGGCGGCCTCCTTGCTGCTGGCGGGAGTTGTGAGCTTCTACGCCTCCGCCGATCCCGACGGTCTCGAAAAGGTCGCCGCCGACAAGGGACTCGACACGCGGGTCGAGGAACACGCCGCCGCGGATTCGCCGTTGGCGGACTACGGGGTCAAGGACGTGGAGAACGCCCGGCTTTCGGGCGGGCTCGCGGGGGTGATCGGCGTGACGGTGACCGTCGTCGCCGGGAGCGGGGTGTTCTGGGCGGTGCGCAGGCGGCGTACCGAGAGTGTGAACGCGGCGGCTGGTAGCGGGAGTTCGTGAGATGTGCGGTTGTGGGGCGGCCGGTCACCGGCCGGGCGGCTCCGGGGCGGGCGGTTGTCGGCCGGATGGTTTCAGGACGGGCGGTTTCTGACATGGGTGCCGGGCATGCCCATCGGCTCTACCTGAAGCGGCCCACGCCGGTGCACGCGCTCCCGCCCCACACCAAGCTCGCCGCCGTCTTCGCGTTCGTCGTGGTCGTCGTGTCGACGCCGCGCGAGGCGATGTGGGCGTTCGCGGTGTACGGGGTGCTGCTGGGCGTCGTCGCGTACGCCGCGCGTGTACCCGCCGGGTTCCTGTTGCGCAGGCTGCTCATCGAGGTGCCGTTCGTCGCGTTCGCCGTGCTGATGCCGTTCGTCGCGGAGGGTTCACGCGTCGACGTCCTGGGCCTGTCGCTCAGCGTCGACGGGCTGTGGGGGGCGTGGAACGTCCTCGCGAAAGGGACGTTGGGGGTGGCGGCGTCCGTACTGCTCGCGGCCACCACGGAGTTGCGCGAGCTGCTGCTCGGTCTGCAACGGCTCCGGCTGCCCCAACTCCTCGTACAGATCGCCTCGTTCATGATCCGGTACGGGGATCTCATCACCGACGAGATGCGGCGGATGCGGATCGCGCGGGAGTCGAGGGGGTTCGAGGCGAAGGGAGTTCGGCACTGGGGGGTGCTCGCGAAGTCCGCGGGGGCGTTGTTCATCCGGTCGTACGAGCGGGGTGAGCGGGTGCACCTCGCGATGATCAGCCGGGGGTACGCGGGGACGATGCCGGTCATCGACCAGGTCGACGCCTCGCGCGCGCAATGGTCGTACGCGTTGGCCCTGCCGGTCGCGGCACTCGCCGTATGTCTGTTGGGATGGACCCTGTGACGGCATCTCTTGAGGTCTCCGGCCTCGCGTTCGCGTACCCCGACGGTCATCAGGCCCTGTTCGGCGTCGACTTCGGCATCGCGCGCGGCGAACGGGTCGCGCTGCTCGGGCCCAACGGGGCGGGCAAGACAACCCTCGTCCTGCACCTGAACGGCATCCTCACCGGGGGTGCGGGGACGGTGACGGTCGCCGGACTCCCCGTCGACAAACGCCACATGGCGGAAATCCGCCGGAAGGTCGGCATCGTCTTCCAGGACCCCGACGACCAGCTCTTCATGCCGACGGTCCGCGAGGACGTCGCCTTCGGCCCGGCCGCCGCCGGCCTCAAGGGCGCGGAGCTGGAGAAGGTCGTGGACGAGGCCCTCGACCAGGTCGGCATGGCCGACTTCAAGGAACGCCCGCCGCACCACCTGTCGTTCGGCCAACGCCGCCGGGTGGCGGTCGCCACGGTCCTGGCGATGTCCCCGGAGATCCTCGTCCTCGACGAACCGTCCTCCAACCTCGACCCGGCGTCGCGGCGTGAACTCGCCGACATCTTGCGTTCGTTGGACGTGACGGTCCTGATGGTCACGCACGACCTCCCCTACGCGCTCGAACTGTGCCCCCGCGCCCTGATCCTCAGCGAAGGGGTGATCGCGGCGGACGGCCCCACATCCGAACTCCTCTCGGACCCCGACCTGATGCGAGCACATCGCCTGGAGCTGCCGTTCGGCTTCGATCCGCGCTCCGCAACAATGGGGGCGTGACGAACGAGGAGAGCCGGGGGCGGGGCGGCGGGGAAGCGGCGGCTGTGGGGGCCGGTGGGGCCGGGGCCCGGGGCTCGTTGCGGCTCGATGATCAGCTCTGCTTCGCTCTGTACGCCGCGCAGCGCGCGGTGACCGCCGCGTACCGGCCCCTTCTGGAGGAGCTGGGGCTCACGTACACCCAGTACCTCGTCCTCATGACCCTCTGGGAGCAGGGCGAGACGACGGTCAAGCACCTGTCGTCCACCCTCCACCTGGACTACGGCACGATGTCGCCGCTCCTCAAACGGATGGAGGGCGCGGGGCTGATCCAGCGTGCGCGTTCCCCCCGTGACGAGCGGTCCGTCCTGGTCTCCTGCACGGGGCGCGGCGAGGAACTGCGAGGGCGGGCGGAGCGGGTGCCGGGCGCGCTGCTGTCGGCGACGGGGTTGGACGGGGCGGAAGTGGAGCGGCTGCGGGCGGAGCTGTGGGGGTTGACGGAGAGGGCGGAGGGGGCGGCGGAGAGGGGGAGGTGAAGAGGGGACGTGGTGAAGAAGGCTGCTGCGAAGGCGAGTTGGTGAAGGTGGGCCAGTGAACGCGGGTCGGTGAACGCGGGTCGCCCCGCCCGGCACCCCACCGCGCCCCACCCGACGACTCACCCCCCACCCAGCAACTCCCCCAGATCCCGGCTGTGCGCCCCCTCCCCCACCAACTCCAACAACGCTTCGTGCAACACCCCGTTGGACACCAGCACAGACCTGTCCCCCCTCAACACATCCACCCCCCGCAGATCACTGATCCGCCCACCCGCCTCACTCACGATCACCGGCATGGTCGCGATGTCCTCGTACCCCATCGCGGGCCCGGCGATAACAGCCGCATCCGCACGCCCAGTCACCACAGCGGCCATACACCCGGTGGACGGCACCAACAGCACCCGCCGATGCAGCGCGGCCAGCAACTCCCCGTCCCAGGCCCCGAAGTTGTGCGCCTGCACCCGGGCCCCGTCCAACTCCCCCCGCCCGGAAACCCGAACCCGCCGGGCATCCCTCATCTCGTACTCGGGCCCGCTGAACACCCAGCACCCCAACCCCCGCCCAGCAGCAAGGATCTCGCCGCTCATCGGCATCCCGACCACCCCGACGGCGGACCCGAACTCGTCCTCGTAGGCAAGGTCGTTGGAGAACAGAGGAACCCGCCGGACGAAGTTGGCGGTCCCGTTGACGGGATCGATGATCCACCGCCGCCCGGACGACCCCGGATCATCCCCACCCTCCTCCCCGAAAACCCCGTCCCCAGGAGCCCTGCGCCCCAACGCCTCCCGGATCACCTCCTCGACCTCGACATCGACATCGGTGACCTCACTCCCGTCCCCCTTACGCCGAACCCCCCACCCCCCACCGAGAAACCGCTCACGAGAAACCCGCCCGACCCGCACGGCAAGCCGCACAGCGAAGTCGAGAAGGGAGGGGTCGGCCGGGGGAAGCACACGGTCGATGCTCATACGCACCTCCTGCCCAGCCCGCACCGGAACCAGGCATACCGATACCCGGGACGGGGAACGGGAGACCGGCGAGGCGCGTGCACAGGACACCAACACCGTTTCTTTCTGGGGGAGTCGATACGTGTCGCGGACAACTGGACAGCCAGAGCCGGGAGACGACTCCCGGACACCGAACCGGCCGGGCTCGTCGGCGCATCCACCGCGCTGGGCCTGGTGGGTGATCGGCATCGTGGTCCCGGTGGTGGGAACGGTGGCCACGATCGTCGCGACCTCGGCGAAGGACGGCAACACCAAGACATCGGCCCCACCGGCGTCCAGCGCACCGCAGTCGACGCCCCGCCCCTCGAACTCCCCACCGCCCCCTACGACTTCACCCCTGACCACCCCACCCCCGACACCCACCCCGTCCCCGGCCTCCGAAGGGGTCCCGCTCACCACACTCACGCCCCTCGACAACGCGAGCTTCGAGGCGGACAGCGCCTCCCTGAGCGGCGACGACTACGCCGACTCCCTCGTCTCGACCCGCATGTGCCCGAGCCGGGGCAGCGTCGAGTACAACCTCGGCCGGGACTGGAAGTACCTGAGAGCTACGGCCGGCCTGGACGACAACTCGGCGGTGACCACGGCGGAACTGACGGTCACCGCCGACGACAGCACCCTCTTCCACGGCTCGCTGGCCCTGGGCAGGACCAGAGCGCTGAACCTGAAACTCGACAACGCCCTGCGCCTGACCGTCTCGTACAAGTTCGACGGCTGCTACGGCGGCGACACCTGGATCGTGCTGGGCAACCCGACCCTCTCCTAGACCCCCACCCTTCCCCCCACCTATCTCCACACCCCCCACCTCGCGTTACCCCCGGTTACCACCCCCACCCCCACCTCACCTACCTACCGGCCAGTACCTTGTGCACGAGGTAACTGGCCAACCCGGGGGAGGTCCCGCCATGACAGAAGGCACCGCTGTCACAGACACACGCCCGACGAAGATCATGTACGTCGCGGAGGCGACGGCGCACGGCGGCCGGGACGGGTACGTGACCAGCCAGGACGGCCAGATAGAGCTGAAGGTGGCGATGCCCCCGGAGCTGGGCGGCGACGGCAACGGCACCAACCCGGAACAGCTCTTCGCGGCGGGCTACAGCTCGTGTTTCCACAACGCGCTGATCCTCGTCGGAAACAGGGCCGGCTACGACCTGACGGGCTCGACCGTCGCCGCGAAGGTCGGCATCGGCCCGAACCGGACGAAGGGCTACGGCCTGGCGGTAGCCCTCAGCGTCTCCCTCCCCGTCCTGGACGCCGAGATCGCGTCCCAGCTGGTGGACGCCGCCCACCAGGTCTGCCCGTACTCGAACGCGACCCGCGGGAACATCGACGTAACGATTCTCCTCGGCTGACATCCCGCACCCCCCAGGAATCACCGGCTCGCCCAGAATGTTGTAGGACGCATCGAAGGGCGAGCCGAGAGGACTGCGGTGAACGGCACGGTTGCCGAGGGCTACGAACGGGTGAGAGACGCGTTCGCGCGGAACTTCGAGACCCTGGGCGACCGGGGCGCGTCGGTGGCGGTGTACCACCACGGTCGTAGAGTCGTACACCTCTGGTACGGCACACAGGACGTGGACGGCGTAACCCCCTGGGGTGAGGGCACGGCCCAGATCGTCCGCTCGGCCACGAAAGGCGTCGCCGCCGCGGCCCTCCTCCTGCTCCACCAGCGCGGCACCCTGGACCTGGACGCCCCGGTGGGCACGTACTGGCCGGAGTACAAGGCGGCCGGCAAGGACCACACCCTGGTCCGCCACCTCCTCTCCCACCAGGCCGGCGTCCCCGTACTGGACCACCCCCTCACGGCGGCCCAGGCCGCGGACCCGGACATCGGCGCGGCGGCGGTCGCGGCGCAGACCCCCGTCTGGACGCCGGGCACGGCGCACGGCTACCACCCGCACACCTTCAGCTGGACGACCGGCGAGCTGGTCCGCCGCGTGACGGGCCGCCCGATCGCGGAGTTCATCGCGACGGAGATCGCCGGGCGGGCGCGCGCCGACTTCTGGTTGGGCCTCCCGCCGGAGCAGGCGTGGCGGGCGGGCCGTACGGCGATGGTGGAGACGACGACGGAGGCGGCGGGCACGCTGAGGTCGCGCCCGAAGCCGGCGATCACCGAGGCGTACGCGAACCCGGACTCCCTGACCCGGCGGGCGTTCGGCGCGATCGTGGACGCCGACGAGAACGACCCGGCGTACCGCGCGGCGCGGTTGCCCGGTTCGACGGGGTTCGCGACAGCGGACGGCCTGGCCCGGATCTACGCGTCACTCATCGGTGAACTGGACGGCGTACCAAGCCTGTTCACCCCGGAGACGATCGAACTGGCCCGCGCGCAGGAGTCGTCGGGCCAGGACCGCGTCCTGGTCGTCAACTCCCGTTTCGGCCTGGGGTACATGCTGCACAGCCCGGCGTCCCCGTTCCTCGCCCCGACATCCTTCGGCCACCCGGGCCGGGGCGGCCCGCTGGCGTTCGCGGACCCGGAGTCGGGCATCGCGTTCGGGTACGTCACGAACGGTTTCCGCAGGACGGTGACCGCCGACCCGAGGCCGCAGGCGCTGGTAAGAGCGGTACGTGAGTCACTGCCGGGGTGAGTGAGACCCGTGCGTCGGCCCCGGTATGTTGGTCGGAACATGTGGAGGACATGTGAGGACCGGCAGGGGCGGGCATGGGGCCGACGACGACAGAGGAACGCGCGGTCGACGAACTGCCCGTGCCCGAACCCCCTCCGTGGCCGCGCCACGGACCCCTCCTCCTGCTGGCCGCGGCGGTAGTACCCGGCACCCTCCTCGTCGTACTGGGCCGCTGGGGTGACTCCCCGGCGATGGAGGCATGGCGCACAGTCGCCCTCTCGGTGACGGTGCAGGCCCTGCCGTTCCTCCTGCTCGGTACGGCCCTGTCGGGGGCGATCAACGCGTTCGTCCCGGCGTCGGTGTTCCGCAGGGCCCTCCCGAAGCGCCCGGCACTGGCCGTACCGGTCGCCGGGGTCGCGGGAGTCGTCCTCCCGGGCTGCGAGTGCGCCTCGGTGCCGGTGGCGAACAGCCTGATCGGCAGGGGAGTCGCCCCGGCGGCGGCGTTCGCCTTCCTGCTCTCGGCACCGGCGGTGAACCCCATCGTCCTCACCGCTACGGCAGTTGCGTTCCCCGGCGCCCCGATGATGGTCCTCGCCCGGCTGCTCGCCTCGCTCGCGGCGGCCTGCGTGATGGGCTGGCTGTGGCTGCGGTTCGGCCGCACGGAGTGGCTGAAGCCGGCTGTACGGCACACGGGTCACGAGCAAGGGCGCAGCCGCTGGGCGGAGTTCAGGGAGGGCTTCCAGCACGACTTCCTGCACGCGGGCGGGTTCCTGGTGATCGGGGCGATGGCGGCGGCCACCTTCAACGTCGCCGTGCCCCGCACCTGGGTGGACACCTTCGCCAACTCCCCTTGGCTGTCGGTGCTGTTCCTCGCTCTGCTGGCCATCGTCATCGCCGTCTGCTCGGAGGCGGACGCCTTCGTCGCGGCCTCCCTGACCGGCTTCTCGCCCACCGCGCGCCTCACGTTCATGGTGGTCGGCCCGATGGTCGACCTGAAGCTCATCGCGCTCCAAGCCGGCACGTTCGGCCGGGCGTTCGCCGTACGGTTCTCGGCGGCGACGACGGTCGTGGCGGTGCTGTGCGCGGTAGTGATCGGAGAGACCCTCCTGTGAAACGCGTACTCCAGGCCGCCCTGTTGGCGCTGACCGGCGCCGGGCTCCTCCAAGTCTCCCTGTTCACCGAGGTGTTCCTGCGGTACGTGAAGGAGGGGATGCGTCCGCTGCTGGTCCTCTCCGGCGTCGTCCTGCTGCTGCTCGGGCTCGCGGAGGCGTGGTCGGCGTACCGGCACCGCGACGCCCACGGCGCCCATGTCCCGCCGG
Source organism: Streptomyces sp. 4F14 (assembly GCF_048159485.1). Taxonomy (NCBI): domain Bacteria; kingdom Bacillati; phylum Actinomycetota; class Actinomycetes; order Kitasatosporales; family Streptomycetaceae; genus Streptomyces; species Streptomyces sp. 4F14. The sequence continues at coordinate 64,771 of NZ_JBLRVY010000030.1, read as the reverse complement.
TGGCCTGGCTGTTGTTCCTCCCGGCGCTGAGCCTGCTGGTGTACGCGCCGCCGGAGCTGGGCTCGTACACGGCGTCCAGGGAAACGGCGAAGGCGGTCGTCGTGGCGCCGGACGACGGCTTCGACCCGCTGCCCGCGACGTCCCCGCTGCCGATCACGCTGGGCGACTTCACGGCGCGGGTCCAGCAGGACCGTACGAAGACGATCGCCAAGCGCCCGGTCACGATGACGGGTTTCGTGACCCCGTCCTCCTCGCCGGACCACTGGTACCTCACCCGGCTGATCCTGAGCTGCTGCGCGGCGGACGCGCAGTCGGTGAAGGTGAAGGTGTACGGGGTCGAGCCGCCGAAGGCGGACACGTGGGTGTCGGTGACGGGAACGTGGCACGCGGCCGGGGCACTTGGCACGTCCTCGGCCGAAATCGCCCTGGACGGGCGGACGTTGAAGAAGATCGACCGACCCTCGAACGGCTACCAGGACGCACTGCCGATCACCTGAACTACGCGCTGTGCAACATCAGTCCGATGCCCACGACGAGAACACCGGCCGCGACGATCCTCGGCACCCCGAACCGTTCCTTGAAGAACACCGCCCCGATCGCGGCGCCCACGATGATCGACGACTCCCGCAGCGCGGCGATCGGCGCGAGTTCGGCGCGGGTCTGGGCCCACAGGACCAACCCGTAGGCGGCGAAGGAGAGTACGGCACCGACGGTGCCGACCGCGGCGTACGGCCTGAGCCGGGCGAGGGTCTCTCCGCGCCAGCGCGCCCAGGCGTACACGGGCAGGACGAGCCCCTGCACGCCCATCAGCCAGGCGATGTACCCGAGCGAGGAACCGGAGGCGCGGACGCCGAGCCCGTCGACGACGGTGTACACGGCGATGGTGCACCCTGTCCCCAACGCCGCCCAGATCGCTGCCCAGTTGGGCCGCCGCCCCCGTAGCCCCCAGAGGGCGACCCCGGTAAGTCCCGTACAGGACAGGGCGATTCCGGCGGCACCCCACCCGTCCGGTACCTCGTGCGCGAACAGCGCGGCCAGCAGTGTCACGATCAGCGGCGCGCTGCCCCGCGCGATGGGGTACGCCTGCCCGAAGTCACCGATCCTGAACGACCGCATGAGCAGGGCGAAGTAGGCGATGTGAATGACCGCCGAGGCGAGCAGGTACGGCCAGGCACCGGCATCCGGGAACCCCACGAAGGGCGCCGCGAGGAACCCGAGGACCGCTCCCCCGCCGGAGATCAGCGCGAGCCCCACGAGCTTGTCGGGGATCTTGTGGGCGAGCGCGTTCCAGCAGGCGTGCGTCACCGCGGCGAGCAGCACCGCGCCGGTGACGGCAGGCGTCACGAGGCCAACTCCCGTACGTCGACCAGGGTCGCCTGGGCGTGCCGCACCAACTCCTTCGGATCCATGGGAAACACGGCGTGCGGATTCCCGGCGGCGGCCCACACCTCGTCGTGCACGAGCAGCCCGCGATCCGCCAACACGCGTGTCCGGGTGCGGTGTCCGAAGGGGGGCACACCGCCGATGGCGTACCCCGTGACCTCGCGCACGACCTTGGCGTCGGCCCGGCTGACCTTCCCGACCCCCAACACCCCCCGCACGAGCCCCACATCGACCCGCGAGGCCCCGTCCATCAGCACCAGCACCGGCACGCCGTCAGCGGCGAAGACCAACGACTTGCAGATCTGCCCCAGTTGACACCCCACGGCCTCCGCCGCCTCGACCGCCGTCCGCGCCCCCTCGGGATACCTCCGCACCTTCCCCAACACCTCGTCGAGCCCCATGTCTTGAAGGGCCTGGGCGAACAGGGGGTGTGCGTCTGTCGTCGTCATGAACGGCACGGTAGCGGTAGATGTAAGGCGCAGGCGAAGAGATTGCCGACAGGCCCGGCACGATCTGCCGGGCCTGTCGGCCGGGGCCTACCCGACGCCGTTGCAGGAGAACGACGTGAGCCGGCAGGCGAAGTCGGATCCGCCGGCCCCGTCGCGCAGGCAGATCTGGAGGTGGTAGGTCCCTGCCGCAGGACTGGGGAGGTACTCCCAGCCCTCCGTCTCGCAGATCCCGCTGCCCCGTGCGGCGTGCTTGTAGTGGGAGAAGCCCGAGTTGTTCCAGATGTACGCGACAGCGCGGTAACCGTCGCCTGCTCCCCCGTCACAGGCCACGAGTTCGAACGAACTGCCCGACATCCGCACGTCGGCCCTGCCGTATCCCCCTGCTGCCGAGGTTCCGGACTTGACCGAGTACGTGGCCGCGTGAGCCGTGCCGCCGACAAGGGGAAACGGCGTTCGCGTACGTTCGGAACAGGTTCGAACAGGGCCGGTTTCCGGGTCGTCCGGTCCCCGCCCGCTGGGACACGCTGGGATCATGAACGAGCCGCCGCGTCCCGAACTGACAGGCACACCCGCCGAGTTCGTCGAGGCGTTGCGCGCGTTGCGGATCTGGTCCGGACTCACCTGCCGGCAACTGGAGAGCAAGGCAACGGCGTTGGCCGACAGCCTGCCCGCGAGCACCATCGCGACCACGCTCGGCCGCGCGACTCGTCCCCGCGAACGGTTCGTCGACACGTTCGCCCGCGCCTGCGGACTCGGGGAGGAGGAGACGGAGTTGTGGCTCCGGGCGCACCGCCGTATCGCGGCCGGCGTGCCCGCCGTTCCGGTGACCGGGCTGCGCATGCCGGCCGTGGGGAGTTGAGCCCGGATCCACCCCGCGCGCACGCCCGCGCTGTGCGTGACCGAGGGCAAGGATCGGACCGGCGGTCACGAGACCGCCGTGGCCGCTCAACGCCCTTGCGGCGCACCGGACTTGCCGCTGCTCTACCTCGAACCCGTCGGCAGGGACCTCGTACAGATCCAGTGGCACCATCCGGAGTACGGCGTCGGCTGCCTGACGGTCCTGCGCACAGGCCCGGGCCGAAACCTTCTGGAACCCCGCGACGACTGTGCCGACACGGACCGAACCCAGCAGTTCCGCATCGACCCCTTCGGCCCGTCGGCGGCCAAGCACTTCCGCATCCGCCCGCTCGACACCGGCTGGTGCCTGAGCCTGCGCGACCAGGACACGGCAACCGGAACGGAGATCGTGCAGGGCCGCTGCTCCGGCGCCCCCGACCAGGACTTCCTGATCGAACTGACGCCGCCGCCGGCCCCCCGCGGATGAGGAACCCGACCGCCTGCCCCTCCGTTCAGACCGACCGCGCCACCCGGAACCCCACATCGTCCACGGCGTACGTCGGATGGCTCCGGCGCCGTACCGATGCCCGGCAGCTCCAGTGTTCGTCGAACCAGCCGCCGCCCCGCAGGACGCGGTAGGTGTCGTAGACCTCGGGGTCGTAGAGGTCCCAGCACCACTCCCAGACGTTCCCCAACAGGTCGTGGAAACCCCAGGAGTTGGGCTCACGCGTGCCCACTTCCCGGATGCGTTCACCGGAGTTGGCGCGGTGCCAGGCGATGTCGTCCAGGGCGCCGTAGCGGGGACCCGACGTACCGGCGCGGCAGGCGTACTCCCACTCCGCTTCGGTGGGGAGGCGGTAGCCGGTGGAGGAGTCGAGGAGTTCTATCTCGTCGCCTTCGAGGAAGCGGTACGCGGGCCGCAGGCCCTCGGCGAGGGAGAGGGTGTTGCAGTAGCGGACGGCGTCCAGCCAAGTGACGTCCACGACAGGGAGGTTGGAGTCGGTGGGATCCGCGCCGGTCAGCTCCGCGTAGTCGGACCGGGTGACCGGGCAGGAGGACAGGGCGTAGGGGGCGAGTTTCACCGGCCAACTCATCGCCGTACGCGGGTCGTTGAGTACGACTTCGCCCGCGCCGACCGTGATCATCTGTAACCGCATGGACAGATGATCGCAGCGACGCGGGCGAAGTTGGTGCCGGTGAGGGCTCCCCGTCCCCACGGACCCTCACCGGCGGCTCGGGGTTATGCGCCGACCAACTCCTTGTCCCTGGCGGCGCGGTCGGCGTCGGTGCGCAGGCCCTCGCCCTCGACGTCGACGTTGGGAAGGGCGCGGTCGAGCCACTTGGGCAGCCACCAGGCCCGCTTGCCGAGGAGCGCGAGGACGGCCGGGACGATCGCCATGCGGACCACGAACGCGTCGAAGAAGACGGCGATGGCGAGCCCGAACCCGATCATCTTGATCATGGACTCGGAGGAGCCGATGAACCCGGCGAAGACGGCCATCATGATGACGGCGGCGGCGGAGACGACGCGCGCCCCGTGCTTGAACCCGGTCACGACGGCCTGCGAGGGCGCCTCGCCGTGGACGTACGCCTCACGCATCCGGGTCACGAGGAACACCTCGTAGTCCATGGCGAGTCCGAAGACCACGCCGACCATGAAGATCGGCATCATCGACATGACGGGCCCGGTCTCCTCGACGCCCAACAGCCCTGCCAGCCAGCCCCATTGGAAGACCGCGACGACTGCGCCGAGCGCCGCCATGACGGACAGGAGGAAGCCGAGGGCGGCCTTGAGCGGCACGAGGATCGAGCGGAAGACGACGATCAGGAGGAGGAAGGCGAGGCCGACGACGAGGATCAGGTACGGGATCAGCGCGTCGTTCAGCTTCTGCGAGACGTCGATGTTCATCGCCGTCACCCCGGTCACCAGCACCGTCGCGTCGGTGTCGGCCTTGATCTCCGCGCCCTTGTCACGGATCGCGTGGACGAGGTCCTCGGTCTTCACGGACGACGGCTTGGAGCCCGGGATGACGGTGATCGTCGCGGTGTCGCCCTCCTTGTTGGGCGCGGCCGGCGTGACGGTCGTGACGTCCTTCAACTTCTTGATCTCGTCGCCGACTTGGGTGAACGCGGCGTCGGCGTCCTTGCTGTTCTTCGCGTCGACGACGATCATCAGCGGCCCGTTGAACCCGGGCCCGAACCCCTCGGAGAGCGTGTCGTAGGCGCGGCGCTGCGTGGTGGACGTCGGCTGCGATCCGTCGTCGGGCAGCCCGAGTTCGAGCGAGGCGGCCGGCACGGCGACGGCCCCGAGGCCGACAACTCCCAGCACCAGTACGGCGATCGGGCGGCGTACGACGAAACTCGCCCAGCGCGTCCCCATGTTGGGTTTCTCGGCCTTACCGGCCTTGTTGCCGCCGAGCATCTTGCTCTTCGCCCCGGCGGGCAGGATCCGCTTCCCGGCGTATCCGAGGAGCGCGGGGATCATCGTCAGCGCGATGAGGACGGCGATGGCGACGGTACCGGCGGCGGCGATGCCCATCTTCGTCAGCATCGGGATGTTGACGACGGCGAGGCCCGCGAGCGCGATGACGACGGTGAGTCCGGCGAAGACGACGGCCGAGCCCGCTGTCCCGGTCGCCCGGCCCGCGGCCTCCTCGCGGTCGCGTCCCTCGGCGAGTTCGGCGCGGTAGCGGGAGACGATGAACAGGGCGTAGTCGATGCCGACGGCGAGGCCGATCATCAGGGCGAGCGTGGAGGTCGTGGAGCCGAGGTCAAGTGCGCTGGCCAGGGCGGTGATGGTGGCGACGCCGATGCCGACGCCGATGATCGCGGTGAGCAGCGGGAGCCCGGCGGCGATCAGCGAGCCGAAGGTGATGACGAGGACGACGGCCGCGATGCCGATGCCGATGATCTCGGTGGCGCCGGTGTGCGGGGTGGCCTGGAGGGCGTCGCCGCCGATCTCGACGGTGAGGCCCGCGTCCTGGGCGTGGTCGCCGGCCTCTTCGAGGGCGTCGCGCGAGGAGTCCTTCAACTCCATGCCGGAGACCTTGTACTTGACCGACGCGTAGGCGACCGTACCGTCCTTGCTGACGGCGTTGCCGGTGTACGGGTCGGCGACGGAGACGACCTCGGAGCCGGACCTCAGCTCGGCGACGGTCTTCTCGACGGTCGCCTTGTTCGCGGCGTCGTTCATCGACTGCCCGGCGGGCGCCTTGAAGACGACGCGGGCGGTCGCGCCGTCGGCGCTCATGCCGGGGAAGCGCTGTTCCAGCAGGTCGAAGGCTTTCTGGGCCTCGGTGCCGGGGATGGAGAAGGAGGTGGTGCCCGCAGCGGGGGCACTCGCGGCGCCGACGCCGGCGAGCGTCAGCAGGGCGATCCAGATCAGGGCGACGAAATGCCGTCGCCTGAAGGCGAGCCGGCCCAGCTTGTAGAGGAACGTGGCCACGGAGGCGTACTCCCGGTCAGTCGTGGGGTTTTCAGGGCAGGGGTGATCGACGGCGGGGTGGGGAACCCGTTGCGGGATGCGCGGAGGCAGCGTCGATCGGCCCGACGACGTGAGCGGTGACGTCAGGTGGAGCCGTGTGGTGCGGGGAAGGTCAACAAGGTCAACGCCGGGGCCGGGCCCCGGAGTCGGAGGTCAGGCTTTGGGGTCGATGCCGAGTGCGGGGAGCACCACGGCGTCGATGTACGAGATGAGGAAGCCCTGGGTGGGTGGCTGGTCGTCGAGCAGCATCCGGGTGGCGAATCCGCCGACCATCATGTGCACCATGAACTCCAGTGCGGGACAGTCGGGTTGGATCTCGCCGCGGTCGACGGCGCGCTGGATCACCTTTTTGAAATCGGAGAGTTCGGGGTCGATCAGCTGTGCCTTGAACGCCTGGCGCAGATCCTCGTTGTTGTGCATCGCCATGGCGATGCCTCGCATCAGCGCCGAGTTCCGTTCATGCGTGCAGTCGTCCTCCAGCATGATCCCGGCGTGCAGGTCGCCGCGCAGGGTGCCGGTGTCGATGTCGTCCGGTACGACGGGCTTGTTGAACTTGATGGCCCTGACGACCAGTTCGGCCTTGCCGCCCCACTGGCGGTAGAGCGTGGCCTTGCTGGAGCGGGTGCGGGCGGCGATGGCGTCCATGGTCAGGGCGTCGTAGCCGACCTCGCGAAGCAGGTCGAGGACGGCGTCGTACAGCTCCGCCTCGCGTTCGGGAGTGATCCGACTGCGACGCGCCGTTGCGACCTCAGTCATGACGCCCCTCCGCTGCTCTCCGCGTTTCTTCCTACACCAAGAAGATACCCCGGACAGCAAGCGAAACGAAACGGTTTCGTACGTGGTGTGGGTCACGTGTGTGAGAAACGTGTAAGAGATCGCCCGGCCCCTCTCGGCCGCCGCACCCCCGGCGCTTGAGTTGCTGGCTCCCCGGCGCCGGAAAAGCATGGGAACCGTGAGCTATCTGCGCCTTCCGCACCTCAGCGGCGACCTGCTGTGCTTCGTCGCCGAGGACGATCTCTGGCTGGCCCCCCTCGACGGGCCCGGCCGCGCCTGGCGCCTCACCGTCGACCGCACGAAGACCGGCCACCCCCGCTTCTCCCCGGACGGCACGGTCATCGCCTGCACGACCTGGCGCAGCCTCGTCCCCGAGATCCACGTAGTACCCGTGTACGGCGGAAGGACCAGACAGCTCACCTACTGGGGCAGCGCCGACACCCGCGTCTGCGGCTGGACCCCCGAGGGCCGCATCCTCGCCGTCGCCTCCCACAACCAGCCCTTCTCCTACTTCACGTGGGCCTACGACGTACCCCTCAGTGGTGACCCCGGCGGCCCCCTGCCCTGGGGTCCGGTCAGCGACCTCCAGGTCGCCGACCTCGACGGGGAGCGGAAAACCCTCCTGCTCACCGGCACCCCGCCGCACGAACCGGCCGCCTGGAAGCGGTACCGGGGCGGCGCGACCGGCCGCCTCTGGCTGCACGGCCGCCGGCTCCTCCCGGAGGTGGAGGGCCACCTCTCCACCCCCCTCTTCGTCGCCGGTCGCATCGCCTTCCTCTCCGACCACGAGGGCGTCGGCAACCTCTACTCCTGCGCGCACGACGGCTCCGACCTGCGCCGCCACACCGACCACGACGCCTTCTACGCCCGCAACGCCGCCACCGACGGCACCCGGGTGGTCTACCAGTGCGCGGGCGACCTGTGGCTCGTCGAGGACCTGGCCGCAGGCGCGCGACCACGCCGCCTCGACGTACGGCTCGAAGGTCCCCGCGCGGGGCGGCGGCCGTACCAGATCCCCGCCGCGCAGCACGTGGACGGCGTCTCGGTGGACGAGACCGGACGGGCCAGCGCTGTGGTGGTACGCGGCAGCCTGTACTGGCTGACGCATCGGGACGGTCCGGCGCGGACGATCGCTGATACTCCAGGGGTACGGGTGCGACTCCCGGAGATGCTGGGTTCCGGAGGCCGGATCGCGTACGTCACCGATGCGGAAGGGGAGGACGCGGTCGAGATCTCGTACCTCCCCAGAGCCAGTGGGGAACGTCCCCCTCGAAGGCTGGCGTCCGGGGAAGTGGGGCGGGTACTGGAACTGGTGTCCGACCCCGAGGGGGAACGGCTCGCGATCGCCTCGCACGACGGTCGGGTGCTGTTGCTCGACACCTCGGAAGACGGCGCACTCACCGAGCTGATCCGGTCCGTGAACGGGCCCGTGCGGGATCTCGCGTTCTCCCCGGACGGGGCCTGGCTCGCCTGGTCGCACCCCGGGATCGGGCGCTCGCTGCGGCAGATCAAGCTGGCCCGGATGAAGGACCGGCTGATCGTGGACGTCACCAACGGCCGCTTCGCCGACGAGAATCCGGTGTTCACCCGCGACGGCCGCTATCTCGCGTTCCTGTCCTGGCGCGGCTTCGACCCGGTCTACGACGTCCACACCGGCGACCTCTCCTTCCCCCTGGGCTGCCGCCCCTACCTGGTCCCCCTCTCCTCGGCGACCCCCTCCCCGTTCGCGCTGAGCCCCGACGGCCGCCCGGCGGCGGGCGGGCTCGACCCCGTCGAGACCGGGGACGGCGGCGCGGTGACCGTCGAGGTGGAGGGGCTGGAGAGCAGGGTGACGCCGTTCCCCGTCCCGGCCTCCAAGTACTCCGCGCTGTACCCGGTCGCCGGGGGCGGGGTGGTGTGGCTGCGGTGGCCGATCTCCGGCGCGCTCGGCGAGACCTTCGCGAACCCGGACGACACCAGCGAGCGCCCGACCCTCGAACACTTCACCATCACCAAGGCCAAGAAGTCCGAACTCGTCGATCACCTCGACTGGTTCGCCCTCAGCGGCGACGGCACCCGCCTGGTCGTCGTCGACGAGGGTGAACTACGGGCCGTGCCCTCGACGGATCCCGGCGACAGCGACACGACCGTCTGGATCGACCTGCGCCGCATCCTCCACGAGGTCGACCCGGGCGCGGAGTGGCGGCAGTCGTACGAGGAGGCGGGCCGCCTGATCCGCGCCTACTTCTGGGACCCCGGCATGTGCGGCATCGACTGGACCGCGGTCCTGGACCAGTACCGTCCCCTGGTCCAACGCGTCGCGTCCCCCGACGAGTTCGCGGACCTCCTGCGCGAGGTCGTCGGCGAACTGGGAACCTCGCATGCGTACGTCGCCTCCGCGCGCCGCAACGAGGGGCCGCCGCACTATCAGCGGCTCCAGGGCCTCCTTGGCGCCAACTTCGTGCGCAGGGAGGGGAGTTGGGTACTCGACCGCATCCTCCCCGGCGACTCGTCCGACTCCAAGGCGCGATCTCCCCTGGCCGGTACGGGAATTCGGGAGGGGGCGGTGCTGACGCACGTCGACGGGCGGGTGGTCGACCCGGTGACCGGGCCCTTCCCGCTGCTCGCGGGGGCGGGGGGTACGACGGTGGAGCTGACGTTCGTGGAGGGCGAGCGGCCGCCGCGCCGGGTGGCCGTCGTACCGCTGGTCGACGAGCGGCCCTTGCGCTATCAGGACTGGGTGGCCAAACGGCGTGACGTCGTACGGGAGTTGAGCGGGGGGCGGTGCGGGTACCTGCACATCCCGGACATGGGCGGCTCGGGGTGGGCGCAGTTCAACCGGGACCTGCGGATGGAGGTGTCGCGGCCCGCGCTCATCGTCGACGTGCGCGGCAACGCGGGTGGCCACATCAGCGAGTTGGTCGTCGAGAAGCTGTCCCGCACGATCCTGGGGTGGGACCTCACGCGCGACGCCCAGCCGGTGTCGTACGCGTCAAATGCCCCCCGGGGTCCCGTGGTTGCCCTCGCCGACGAGGCGACCGCCTCCGACGGTGACATGATCACCGCCGCGTTCAAGCTGCTCGGGATCGGGCCGGTGGTGGGGCAGCGGACGTGGGGCGGAGTGGTGGGGATGACCGGGCGGCACGAGCTGGGGGACGGGACGGTGATCACCGTGCCGATGAACGCGGCCTGGTTCGACGCGTACGGGTGGTCCGTGGAGAACCGGGGTGTCGACCCCGACATGGAGGCGCTGCGGACACCGCTGGACTGGGCCGAGGGGCGGCACGCGCAGTTGGACGACGCGGTGGGGCTGGCGCTGGAGCTGCTGGAGCGGGGGACGGTGGCGAGTCCGCCGGACCATCGGGGGGTGCCGGACCGGTCACGGCCGAAGTTGCCGCCTCGGGAGGGGTAGAGGTGGCTCTGGGGAAGTAGCGGGGTAGTACCTCCCCGTTACCTCACTCCCCGTGCCTCAGCACCCGCTCCAGCGTCCGGCGTCCCGCCCTCCCCCACGTCGGCTGGCCGCCCGGGAGGCCCTTCTCCCATGCCTGGCCGACACTGAGCAGGCCGAACGCCGAGAGGACAGCCCAGCCCTGGGCGCGGTGGACGAGCGCCTCGTCGGTGACGCCGTAGGCCCGCAGGAAGGGGTCCGCCGCACCCTCGGGGAGCAGCTTCCACGCCGCGGCGATGTCGGCGGCCGGGTCGCCGGCGCCCATGTCGCCGAAGTCGATGATCCCGGAGAGGACGCCGTCCGTGACGACGGCGTTGGCGGGGTGGAGGTCCACGTGCACCCAGACCGGAGGGCCGTCCCAACTCGGCGCGGCCACCGCCCTGTTCCACACCTCGCGGAGTCTGGGGGTGTCGACGGTGTCCGCCAGTGTGCTGAGCCCCCACTCGAACCCGTCCTTGAGCGGGGCGAGTTCGCCGCAGCGGCTGGGGTTCGCGGGGGCGTCCGGGGGCGCCGGCAGGTGCAGGGCGCGGAGGAAACCGGCGAGGGCGTCCGCCGAGCGGGGGCCGTCGGTCATCTCGACGCCGTCCGCGGGCTGCCCCGGCACCCAGTCCACGACCGCCCACGGCCGGGGGAACAGCTCACTCGGCTCGCTGAACCGGCGGGGCGTCGGAATGGGCAGCGGCAGCCGCGCGGCCAGCTCCGGCAGCCAGCGGAACTCCTGGGCGAGGAGGGTGGGGGCGCGGTCCGTCATGGGCAGCCGTACCGCCAAGTCCTCGCCGACCCGCCAGAGTTGGTTGTCCCAGCCGGACGCGACGGGACGGATCGGGAGGTCGGCGAGGTCGGGCTGCTGGTCGCGGAGAAGACTGCGGACGAAGGGCTCATCGACGTCTGTTCGCTGCATGGTCCGCAGCGTACGTGCCCCCCGTAAGACCTCCGGGGGGCCGCCCTTCCTCATACCTCCGGGCTACCCCTCAGGTACTCCCCCGGCGTTCACCCCTTCCGGGCCCCCGCTCTCGCCGCCTCGTCGGCGGTCCCACCCGCGCCCACCAGCCCCGTACGCATACCGGACAACCGAGGTGCCACGCGGCGCATCTCCCGCGCGCCGACCGAGCCGATCACTCCAGGGAGGTACCCGCGTACACCCTGCATCCCGCGCAGCCACCACTGGCCGTAGACGTGGGTCGACCGGCGCTCTATGCCGTCGGCGATGCGCTCGACGGCGGGGCCGAGGGGGTACGTCTTGTTGGCGGGCCAGGGCAGGCGCTGGCGGAGTTCGCGCATGACGTCGTCCTGGTCGGCGCCGCGCACCATGTCGGTGTCGGTCCAGGTGAGGTAGCCGACGCCGACGCGGACGCCCCGGTAGCCGACCTCGGCGCGCAGGCTGTGCGCGTACGCCTCGACGCCCGACTTGGAGGCGCAGTAGGCGCTCATCATCGGCGCCGGGGTGAGCGCGGCGAGGGAGGCGATCTGGAGGAGGTAGCCGCGGCTCTCGATGAGGACCGGCAGGAACGCGCGCGCGGTGACGGCCGAGCCGATGAGGTTGACCTCGATGACGCGCCGCCACGCGTCGGGGTCGGAGTCGAGGAAGGTGCCCCCGGCGGCGACCCCGGCGTTGGCGACGACGATGTCGGCCTTCCCGAACCGCTCCTTCACCTCGGCTGCGACCCGGTTCATGGCGTCCTGGTCGGTGACGTCGGCGTACCAGTGGCCGCTCTCGCCGTGCAGCCGCTCGGAGACCTCCTTGAGGGCCTCGGGTTCGAGGCCGACGAGCGCGACGGTCGCGCCGCGCGCGGAGAGCTTGCGCGCGAGCAGCTCACCGACGCCGCGCGCGGCCCCGGTGATCACGGCGACCTGTCCGTCGAGGCTCACCCTGCTCATGCGCCCTCCTTCAACTGGCTGTACGTGGTGGTCAGTTCGCGTATCCGCGCGGTCACGAGGTCCGGTGCCTCGACGGGGGTCATGTGGCCGATCCCGTAAAGCTCCGTGAGGCCGAGGCAGTTGGGGAGCGCGGCGGCGACGGCACGGGCATGGACGGGCGGGGTGAGGCGGTCGGCGGTGCCGGTGACGATCGCGGTGGGGACGGTCAAGTGGCCCATCTCGCCGTCGAGTTCGAGCGACGCGAGGACGTGCGACCAGGCGTACCGCACCTTCCGGGGGCACGCGTGCACGATCCGCGCGCACTTCTCGACCGCCTCGGGTGCCGAACCGGGGCCCATCGTCGCGTACTTGAGGATCTTCTTGCCGACGGGGGTGACCGGGCCGAGCGGTGCCTTCGACCCGAGGATCTTCCCGGTGAGCCAGGTCCGCGCCCGCCCGGCCTTGAGCGGGACGACCGTCGACTCGGCGACCAGTCTCGAACTCCCCGTACTGCACAGGAGAGTTGCGGCGACGTGCGCCCTGAACGCCGGTCGCTTCGCTGCGGCCATGACGGTCATGCCGCCCATCGAGTGACCGGCGACCACCGCCTTCTCGTCCGGCGCGAGGGTGGCGCGCAGCACCGCTTCGAGGTCGTCGGCCAGGGCCGTCGTACCGACCGCCGGGCTCGCGGGAGTTCGGCCGTGACCGCGCAGGTCGTAGGCGATGACGCGGTGATCGCGGGACAGGTCGTCGATCTGCGCCGACCAGAAGGCGGTTGAGCAGGTCCAGCCGTGCACGAGGACGACGGCGGGCGCGGTGTCCGGGCCGTGGATCTCGACGTGCAGGGGTGAGCCGTCCTGGGAGGTGGCCGTGAGGGTCCTCATGCGGTCACCTCGGCGGCGTCGTAACTGTCGCTGTTCTTCCCGGACTTGACTGTTCTGAGCACCTCGTACTCCGCGAGGTCGACGCGGCGGGTGGCCTTGCGGAACTCGCTCGTCGTCCCCGGCCAGACGGTGGTGTTGCGGCCCTGCGCGTCCAGGTACCAGCTCACGCAGCCGCCGGTGTTCCAGACGGTCCGCTCCATGCGGTCCTGCACCCGCCGGTTCCAGCGGTGCACGGCGCTGGGGCGGGCGTCGAGGGCCACCTCGCCGCCCAGGACGTCGAGTTGGCGCAGATAGTCGGCCATGTAGTTGAGCTGCGACTCGATCATCAGGATCATCGAGGAGTTGCCGAGGCCGGTGTTGGGCCCGATGACCGTCATCCAGTTCGGGAACCCGGCGGCCGACGCACCGCGCAGCGCCTCCATGCCGCCCTGCTCCCAACTCTCGGCGAGCGTACGGCCGTTCGCCCCTACGACGCGGTCGGCGATCGGCATGTCGGTGACGTGGAAGCCGGTGCTGAAGACGATCGCGTCGGCCTCCGCCGTACTGCCGTCGGCGGCGACCAGCGTGTTGCCGCGGATCTCGGCGAGGCCGCTCGCGACGACGTCCACGTTGGGCTGCGCGAGCGCCGGGTAGTAGGCGCTGGACAGCAGGATGCGCTTGCAGCCGATGCGGTAGTCGGGTGTCAACTTGGCCCGCAGCGCCGGGTCCTTGATGGATCTGGCGAGGTTCCGCTTGGCCAGCTGCTCGACGAAACCGAGCTCGTTGGGGCGCTTGGTGAACGCCTGGACCTGCAACTCCCTGATGCCCCACAGGAGTCCGCGCCGCGCCTGCGTCGTGAAGGGGAGTGCGCGGTGCAGGGCGCGTTCGACGCCGGTGATCGCGCGGTCGACGCGCGGCATCACCCAGGCCGGGGTGCGCTGGAACAACGTCAGTTCGGAGACCAGGGGTTGGATCGCCGGGACGATCTGGATCGCGGAGGCGCCCGTGCCGATCACCGCGACGCGCTTGCCGCGCAGGTCGTAGCCGTGGTTCCAGCGCGCGGAGTGGAACACCTCGCCGGGGAACGTCTCCAGGCCGGGGACCTCCGGCAGCTTCGGGTCGGAGAGCGGGCCGGTCGCCGAGACCACCATGTCGGCGGAGAGTTCACCGGACGCGGTCTCGATGTCCCAGCGCAGCCGCTCCGCGTTCCACGCCATCCGCTTCACCTCGGAGCCGAACCGCAGGTGTGGCCGGATCCCGAAGACGTCCGCGACCCTCTCCAGGTAGGCGCGGATGTGGCCCTGGCCCGAAAAGGTGCGCGGCCACTCGGGGTTGGGGGCGAAGGAGAAGGAGTACAGGTGCGACGGCACGTCGCAGGCGCACCCCGGATAGGTGTTGTCCCGCCAGGTGCCGCCCACGCTGTCCGCCCGCTCCAGGACCACGAAGTCGGTGATCCCCTCCCGTCGCAACCGCACCGCCGCACCGAGCCCGCCGAACCCGGACCCGACGACCGCCACCCGCACATGCTCGCGTCCGGCCATGAGGACGCCCTCCTTCGCGCGACCGCGCCAGTAATCACTGGCACAGTCGGACTGTAGAGCAGCTCCCTACCGATGGGTAGAGGTCGGACGGGGGAAAGTTACCGGCGGTACGACATAGGGTCGGGGCGTGGTGGACAGGCAGGACGAGAACTCGGCGAAGCGCGAATACCGCATGGAGGAGCTGGCGTCCCTGGCCGGCATCCCCGTGCGGACCCTGCGTTTCTACCGCGAACGCAAGCTCCTCGCGCCGCCCCGCCGCGAGGGCCGTATCGCCTGGTACGACGACCACCACCTCGCCCGGCTGCGCACGATCTCCGCGCTCCTCGAACGCGGCCACACCCTCACCGGCATCGCCGAACTCGCCGAGGCCCTCGACCACGGCCGCGACATCACCGACGTCCTCGGCATCACCCCCACCGAAGAGGAACCGGTCCGCCTCACCCCTGAGGAACTCGCCGCCCGCTTCGAGGGCCAGACCACCCCCGAGAACCTCGCCGCCGCCCTCTCCCTCGGCTACCTCGGCACCGACGGCGACGAGATCGTCCACATCAGCCGCCGCCTCCTCGACGTCTCCTCCACCCTCGTCCGCGAAGGCATCCCCCTCGCGGACATCCTCGCGGCGGCCCACACGGTCCGCGCCCACACCGACGCCCTCGCCGACCTCTTCACCTCGGTCCTCCTCCAGCACCTCCCCCCGGAACACCTCCCCCGCCTCCGCCCCCTGGCCAAGGCGATCTTCGACGCGGAGCTGTCCCTGTCCCTGGACCGGAGGTCGCGGGAGGCGGAGTGACGGGGCGGGGGCGCCACACCCGCATGGCGTCACACCATCACGGCGTCACAACCTCGCGGTGTCACCGCGCCACGACCTCACCGCGTCCGGCGCCACTGTGTCCGGTGCCCGGCACGCCGCCCCCTCCTCACAGCTCGTACACCACCGTCACCGGCGCATGGTCCGACCACCGCTCCGCATGCGTCGCCGCCCGCTCCACGTACCCCTTCGCCGCCTTCCCGGCGAGGCCCGGCGTCGCGACGTGGTAGTCGATGCGCCAGCCCGTGTCGTTGTCGAAGGCGCGGCCCCGGTAGGACCACCACGTGTACGGCCCCTCGACCTCGGGGTGCAGGGCGCGCATGACGTCGACGTACCCCCCGTTCCCCTCGTCGAAGACCTCGCCCAGCCACTCCCGCTCCTCCGGGAGGAAGCCGGAGTTCTTGGTGTTGCCGCGCCAGTTCTTGAGGTCGGCCTGCTGGTGGGCGATGTTCCAGTCGCCGCAGACGAGGACCTCGCGCCCCTCGGCGGCGGCCTTCACCCGGAGCTCCTTGAGATGCGCGAGGAACTCGTCCATGAACCGGATCTTCTCGTCCTGCCGCTCCGTCCCGACCTCGCCGGAGGGCAGGTAGAGCGAGACGACCGTCACACCGGGAAGCTCGGCCTCGACGTACCGACCGCTGCCGTCGAACTCCTCCGACCCGAACCCGACCCGGACCGCGTCGGGCTCACGCCGCGTGTAGAGGGAGACCCCGGCCCGCCCCTTCGCGGCAGCCGGCGCGTGCACGACGAACCACCCCTCCGGCGCCCGCACCTCCTGCGGCAACTGCTTCTCCTCGGCCCGCACCTCCTGGAGGCACAGCACGTCGGCGGAGGTCTCCGCGAGCCACTCCACGAACCCCTTCTTCGCGGCGGCACGCAGCCCGTTCACGTTCACGGTCGTCACGGTGAACACAACACTCGCCTCTCGGATCGCGGCCCCGTGACACCTTCACCCTGGTCACCGTCGGCCCGCGGGAACGATACCGGCACACTGGACCAAGCCCGGATAACCGCCCACCTCCCCACCTGCATAGAAGTACAGTGATTCACATGAATATACGCCGCCTCTCCTTCGACCACCCCGACGCCGTCAAGCTCAACGACGAGGTCCAGGCCGAGTACCACGAGCGCTACGGCGACGGCGGCGACGCCACCGAACTGTCCCCCTCCGACTTCCTGCCGCCCCACGGCCTCTACCTCATCGCCTACGACGACTCCGACCGCCCCGTCGCCACCGGCGGCTGGCGCAGCCAGGACCAGAACGACGAGGGGAACTCGGACGGCGACGCCGAGCTGAAGCGCATGTTCGTCATCCGCGAGATGCGCGGCGTCGGCCTCGCCCGCCGCATCCTCGCCGCCCTGGAGGAGGACGCCCGCGCCGCCGGCCGCACCCGCATGGTCCTGGAGACCGGCACCGAGCAGCCCGAGGCCATCGCCCTCTACGTCTCCAGCGGCTACGAGCCCTGCCCGAAGTTCGGCTACTACCGCGAGTTCGAGTCCAGCCGCTGCTACGCGAAGGCTCTGTAGCGGACGCGGATGCCGCCGCCGCTTTGAGACGCTCTGCCCGGACCGCCGCCCCAGCCGGCGGTCCTTCCCCTTCTCACCGCTTCCCTGATCACCCTCACCGTCTTCTCCCCTTCACTCTTGTTCGCGTTTATTCGCTCTCGTCGCTCCCGGTTTCCGCCTCTGCCCCTTCATCGTTCCGACCCCGCCGCCCGGTTCACAGCTCCGCGGATTCCCCCGAACTTTTTTCCGCAGCGTCTTTCACCCCCGCAAGAACGCCAGCACCGCCAGCACCCTCCGATGCCCGTCCTCCGCCGGCGGCAGGTCCAGCTTCGCGAGGATGGACCCGATGTGCTTGCCCACCGCCGCCTCGGAGACCACCAGCTCCCGGGCGACCGCCGCGTTGGACCGCCCCTCGGCGACCAGCGCCAGCACCTCCCTCTCCCGCGCGGTCAGCCGCGCGAGCGGATCCCGGCGGCGGCGCAGCAGCTGCCGTACGACCTCCGGATCGACGACCGTCCCGCCGCCCGCGACCTCGGTGAGCGCGGCGACGAACTCCTCGACCTGCCCGACGCGGTCCTTGAGGAGGTAGCCGACACCGGCGCCGTCCCCGGAGTCGAGGAGGTCGGCGGCGTACGCGTGCTGCACGTACTGGCTGAGCACGAGCACCGGCAGCCCGGGCCGCTCCTCCCGCAGCAGGACGGCGGCGCGCAGCCCCTCGTCCTGGAAGCCGGGCGGCATCCGTACGTCGGTGACGACGACGTCGGGGGCGTGGGCCCGCACCGCGGCGAGCAGTCCGTCCGCGTCCCCGACGGCCGCGGCGACCTCGTGTCCGAACCGCGCGAGCAGGGCGCCCAGCCCGTCGCGCAGCAGGACGCTGTCCTCGGCCAGGACGACCCTCAGCCCCACCGGCGGTTCCCCTCCCCCGTCAACGCCCGGCGGCGCAGGGCATCTCCGCCCGCAGCAGGGTCGGCCCGCCCACCGGACTGGTCAGCGCCAGTCTCCCACCGACCACCGACACCCGGTCGGCGAGCCCGGTGATCCCGGTCCCGCCGGCGCTGTCCGCCCCGCCGCGCCCGTTGTCGCCGACCTCCACGACGAGCCGCTCGCCGCACTGTTCGACCCGGATCCAGGCCCGCCCGGCGCCGCTGTGCCTGGCGACGTTGGCGAGCGCCTCCCGGACGACGAAGTACGCGGTGGCCTCGACGGCGTCCGGGAGCCGCCCGGGGAGCGCGCACCGGGTCTCGACGGGGACGGGTGAGCGGTCGGCGACGTCGGCGACGGCCGCCGGGAGCCCGTGGTCGACGAGGACCCGGGGGTGGATGCCCTGGATCAGCTCCCGCAGTTCGGCGAGGGCGGCGCCCGCCTCCTCGTGCGCCCGCGCGAGCTGTGCGGCGAGGGGGCTGCCGGGCGGCGCGTCGAGGCGGGCGAGGCCGAGGGCCATGGAGAGGGCGACGAGCCGCTGTTGGGCGCCGTCGTGCAGGTCGCGTTCGATGCGCCGCCGCTCGGCCTCGAAGGCGTCGACCAACCGGGCCCGGGAGCGGGTGAGTTCGACGACCCGGGCGTCCGGGGCGCCGGCGCGCGGGGTGACGAGCAGCCGGGTCAGCGCCCCGCGCGCGCCCGCGGCGACACCGATGACGTAGAGCCCGGCGGCCAGCAGCAGCACGCCGCCCGCGCAGGCCGCGAACGCGGCGGGCCAGCCGGTGACCGTCCACACCTTGAGCACCTTGGTCTCGCGCCCGCCGCCGACCGTGCCGAACAGCACCGGCGCGGCGATCATCGCGAGGGGCCAGCCCAGCGCGAGGGCGAGCAGCACCGCCTCGGCCGGCCACCACAGGCAGGCCGTCAGCAGGGTGTGCCCCAGCTCCCGCCAGGTGGCCCGCTCCCGCGCGCGTACGGCCAGCCAGCCCCGCAGCCCCGGTACGGCGGGCTCGGCGTGCGCCCCGGGCGCCGCCTCCCGGTCTACGAGCCGCAGCCGGCGCCGTTCCAGCGCGGCGACGGGCAGCCCGGCGAAGGCGAGGCAGCCCAGCAGCGGCAGCCCGACCAGGACGACGGCGAGGACGCTCCCCGCCACCGCCAGCAGGGCCAGCCCCACCAGCACGAAGGCCCCGGACACCGCGCCCGTCAGCAGGTACAGCACCGCCCGCCACGGCCACGGGGACAGCAGATATCCCCGGCCCGCCAGGCCCTCCCACACATCGCGCGCACGCTCGTCCCGCCCCATGCGGATCACCGTAGAAGCACCGCCCCGCCCCGGCCATACGGCGGGACCGACCCCCGGGGGTATGACTGGCCCTACCCCAGGTCTCGCCCCTGCCCCAGCGACCGCGCGCGGGTCGCGGGGGTTTGGTGGAGCCATGACCTCGACACCTCCCCTCCCGGCCGGCGCCGTGCCCCGTCCCGCCGTCCAGCTGACCTCCGTGACCAGGCGGTACGGCGCCGGCGTGACGGCCCTCGACGCCCTGTCCCTGACGCTCGCCGCCGGTTCCTTCACGGCCGTCATGGGGCCGTCCGGCTCGGGCAAGTCGACGCTGCTGCAGTGCGCGGCGGGGCTGGACCGGCCGACGTCCGGTTCGGTGCGGATCGACGGCACCGAGCTGACCGGCCTGAGCGAGCGGCGGCTCACCTTGCTGCGGCGCTCGCACATCGGCTTCGTGTTCCAGTCGTTCAACCTGCTGCCGTCCCTGACGGCCGCCCAGAACGTGGCCCTTCCGCTGCGGCTGGCCGGTCGGCGGCCGTCGTCCGCGCGGGTGCGCGAGGCGCTCGACCGGGTCGGCCTCGCCGACCGCGCGGGCCACCGCCCCGGCGAGCTGTCGGGCGGCCAGCAGCAACGCGTCGCCCTCGCGCGGGCGTTGATCACCCGCCCGCGCGTGCTGTTCGGCGACGAGCCGACCGGCGCCCTGGACTCGACGACCGGCCGCGAGGTGCTGCGGCTGCTGCGCGGCATGGTCGACGCCGAGAGCCAGACGGTCGTCATGGTGACCCACGATCCGCTGGCCGCGTCGTACGCGGACCGGGTGCTGTTCCTGGTCGACGGGCGCGTGCACGGCGAGCTGGCGGGCGCGGGGGCGGAGACGATCGCGGCGCGGACGGCGGGGCTGACGGCGGGAGCACTGTCGTGCTGAGCCTCACCCTGTCCGGCCTGCGCACCCGCTGGGTGACGTTCCTGGGCGCGTTCGTCGCCCTCACCCCGGCCGTGGCCCTCCTCGCCGTCATGGGGCAGGCGCTGGCCGCCACCCTCCAGGCGCCCGCCCGCGCTCCCGAGCGCTTCGCGTCCGCGCCCGTGGTGGTCCGCGCCCAGGACACCCTGCGCGTCCCCACCCCGACCGGTGTCCGCACCGCCGACCTCGCCATCCCGCACTCCCTCACCGCCGAAACCCTCACCGCCCTGCGCGCCGTCGGCCGCGTCACCGAGGACCGCTCCTTCCCGGTCCACGTCACCGGCGGCCCCACCGGCCTCGTCGGCCACCCCTGGCCGACGGCGCGTTTCGCCTCGTACCGCCTCAACGCGGGACGTCCGCCGCAAAGTTCCCACGAGGTCGTGGCGACCGGGAACTGGACGGCTCTGGACGCCCGACTCCGCACACCCCACGGCTCGTTCAGGGTCGTCGGGATCGCGGATGACCTCGGTTTCGAGCGCGCGGTGTTCTTCACCGGCGCCCGGGCCGCCGCCCTCGCCCCGAGGACCGTGCAGGCCGTGGTCGAGGCCGACGCGACAGCCGTACGCGCCGTCCTCGCGGGCGCGGACGTCCGGGTCCTGACCGGTGCCGACCGCGCCGACGCCGATGCGGGCACCGGTCGGCAGGAGGAGCAACTGACCGGGCTGAACGCTCTGTTCGGGACGGCGGGCGGGGTCACGGCCTTCGTGTCGGTCTTCGTCGTGGCCTCCACGTTCGCCTTCGTGGTCGCCGGGCGGCGCCGGGAGTTCGGCCTGTTGCGGATGGCGGGCGCGACGCCGGGCCAGATCCGGCGGACGGTCCTCGCGGAGGCCCTGCTGGTCGGCGTCCTGGCGTCGGCGGCGGGCTGCGCGCTCGGCGCGTACGCGGCACCGTACGCGGGCGCCCTGGTGGCCGACGCCGGCCTCGCCCCCTCGTGGTTCGCCGTGGGCGGCCGGGCCTGGCCGTACCACGTGGCCTTCTGGACGGGCCTCGTGGTCGCCCTGAGCGGCGCCGCCGCCGCGTCCTGGCGCGCGGGCCGCACCGCCCCGTCGCAGGCCCTGCGCGAGGCGTCCGTCGACACGGACACGCTGCCCCGGGGGCGCCGGCTCTGCGGGGTGGCCCTGCTGCTGACGGCGGTCGCGACCCTCGCGTACGCGCTGCTGACCGACCCGGGCGACCTGCTGCACCGCAAGACGTACATCAGCCGCCCCATGCTCCTGATCACGGCGGTGGCGCTGCTGTCGCCCGCGCTGATCCGCCCTCTGGTGCGGCTGCTCTCCTGGCCGGCGACCCGCCTGCGGGGTGCCATGGGCCTCCTCGCTCGCGAGAACGCCTCCGCCGCGCTGCGCCGCACCGCCTCCCTCGCCGCGCCCGTCCTGGTCACCGTCGCCCTGTCGGGCTCCCTCCTGGGTGCGCCCGCGACGCTCGCGGAGGCCCGCGCGCGTGAGGCGCACCGGCAGACGGCCGCCGACTTCGTGGTCCTGCCCTCGGACCCGGCCTCGGTCGAACGCCTGAGGGCCGTTCCGGGAGCCGACGTGTCCGTCTCCGCCCCCACGGTCCTGCACACCCTGGAGGACGGTGTCGCCCTGGTGAAGTCCGAGGCCCGCGCGGTCGATCCGGCCCTGCTGTCGGCCACCGCGCGCCTGCCGGTGACCGCCGGGAGGATCACCGACCTCGACGACGGCTCGATCGTCGTCACGCAGGAGTGGGCCCGCCACAGGGTCGGCGAGGCGGTCCGCGTGTGGCTCGCGGACGGCACGCCCCGGACCCTGCGGATCGCCGCCGTCCTGGCCGTCGGGACGGGCGCGGGCGGCGCCTACGTCACCCCGGCGAACGCGCCCGGGGCGGCGGTCGACCGCGTCGACGTACGCGTGCGCGCGGGGGCCGACCGTACGGCCGTGGAGTCGGCGCTGCGCGCGGTGGACGGTGCGCGGACGCTCACCGTGGACCAGTGGGTGGCGGCCGCGCGTCCGGCCTCGAACCGGGCCGCGCGCGTGGGGGTCTTCCTCGTCCTGGGCATCGCCCTGCTCTACACGGCTCTCGCCCTGGTCAACACCCTGCTGATGGCCGCCTCCGACCGGGGCCGCGAGCTGACGTCTCTGCGGCTGACCGGCGCGACGCGCGCGCAGCTCCTGCGCCTCACCGCCCTGGAGGCGCTGATCGTCGTCGTCGCGGGGGCGTTGCTGGGCCTCCTGGTGACACTCGTCGACCTCTCCGGGATGGCCGCCGCGCTGGGCCTGCTCTCCGCCCCGCCGGCCCTGTCCCCGCCCTGGGCGACGCTCGGCGCACTCACCGCCGTCTGCGCGCTGCTCGCGGCCGGCGCATCGGTGACGGCGCTCACGGCGCGGGCCGGCCGGAAGGTGTGAGGGGACGGAGACCGCGCAGGCGGGCCGCCCCGCAGGAGCCGAACCGGAAAGCCCGACGGGGCCCGCCAGAAGCCGCGATGCCCCGAACCGGAAGCCGCGAAGGCCCGTCAGAGGCCCTCTCCGGCCGTCTGAGCGCCGGAGGACGGCTCCTCCAGGGCCGCTCGCCTCAAGTGGTCGGCAAGGGCCGTGGCAGCCGTCCGAGGGCTGTCCTTGACGCCCCAGGCCAGCAGGTGGTGGCGGCGGGCCCAGGCGTCCTGGAGTTCGCACACGTCGACCGGCCGCCCCGGGTCGAGGGCCCGGCGCGGCACGACCGCCAGGCCCACCCCGCCCGCGGCGAGGGCGACTTGGACGTTCAGGCTCGCGACGGTCGTCCGGTACCGCACCACCGGCGCGCGCTCCCCGAGGCGCCGTTCGATCCAGCGGCGCAGCGACGAGCCCTCGTCGAGCCCGACGAGCGGATGCTCCGCGACCTCGCCGTACGACAGGGCCGTACGCCCGGAGAGGATCCCTCCCGCCTGGCCGACCACGACGAGGGAGTCGTCGCCCAGGGGCTCGGTCCGCAGCCCGCAGTCACGGGCCTCGGCGTCCAGGACGACGCCCAGGTCGGCCTGTCCGTCGGCGAGTGCGCGCACGGTCCTGGGGGTGGGGCTCTCGCAGACCGTGACGTCGACGTCCGGGTGCGCGCGCAGGAACGTCACCAGAGCGCGCGGCACGAGCCGGTGCATGGCCGAACCTCCGCCCAGCAGGACCAGCGGGTCCGTCGGGGGACGGCTGTAGCTGGCGACGGCGCTCTCCAGGCGAGCGGTCCGGTCGAGCACGTCGCGCGCGTGCCGGGCGAGCGTCGTGCCCGCCGGGGTGGGCCGTACGCCGCGCCGCTCGCGCACGAGAAGCGTGACGCCCGCCTGCCGCTCCAGCGCGCGTACGCGCGCGCTGGCTGACGGGAGGCTCAGGTGCATCCGCCGGGCCCCGGCCGTGATCGACCCTTCCGTCACGGTGTGGAGGAAGAGCCGCAGGTCGTCCAGGTCGTAGCGCACAGACGTCAGCCTATGGCTGTGACTTAGCCAGCGTGTGCGGATCGCGCATTGTGGGGGCGCCGGTCGTACGGGGATGCTCGTCGGGTGTCCGAGTTGCTGCTCGTCCTGCTGGCCGGTGTCGCCTCCGGCGCCCTGAACGCCATAGGGGGCGGCGGTACGTTCGTCGCGCTGCCCTCCCTCGTCGCCCTCGGCGTGCCGCCTGTCACCGCGAACGCGGTGTCCCGGGTCGCTCTCGTCCCCGGCTCGGTGGCGAGCGCCTGGGTGTACCGGCGGGAGATCGAGCAGGTCGCGGGGGTCGCCACGCGGACGCTGACGGCGGTCAGTGTCGCAGGCGGCGCGGTGGGCGCCGGTCTGCTGCTCGCGCTGCCGGCTTCGTCCTTCGACGCGGCGGTGCCCTGGCTGCTGGCCTTCGCGACGGTGGCCCTGGCCTGCGGCCCCCGCCTCTCCCGGACCCTCGCCGCCTCCCGCGGACGCACGGCCCTGCTGTCGCCGCCCGCCCTGCTGACGGGCCAGTTCCTGCTGGGCGTGTACGGCGGATACTTCGGCGGAGCCGTAGGCATCCTGATGATGGCCCTGTGGAGCGTCGGCACGGGCCTCGACGCGGCGACCGGCAACCCGATGCGGACGGCACAGGTGACAGCCGTCTATCTGAGCGCGACCGTCCTGTTCCTGGCCGCCTCCGACGCCCTGAGCGCCCCGCGCCATCTGACGGCCCTCCTCGTGGGCGCGGTGGTCGGCGGGTTCGCCGGTGCCCATCTGGGCCGCCGGATGCCGTCCGGACTGCTGCGGGGCGTCGTCCTGGCGACGGCGGCGGCGATGACGGTCCTGTACTTCCTGCGCGGCTGAAAGGGGGCTGCCCCGATGACCGACGACATCCCGACGACGCTGCGCGCGCGGCTCGTCGTCTCGTACCAGGCGTGCGTCCTGTCCGACCTCGCGCGCACGGCCGTCCCGATCGCCGGGGACGACGACGGCACGCCGGGGGCGCTCCTGTCCGAGGCCGTCGACGTCCTCGCCGCCGCCCACCGCCTCCTGGAGGCCGCCGTCGTCCACGAGCGCCTCGCGGGCGCCGGCTGGGACGTCGTCGGCGCGGCCCTCGGCCTCTCGCCCCGCGCCGCCCGCGTCCGCTTCGCCCTCGCCGAGGCGGCCCTCCACGACCAACTACGGCGCCCTGAGGCCCCCGACACGCCCCGGACGCCCCAACTCCCGCCCTACGTCCTCCAGGAGCCCCTGGAGGCCGCCACGGACCTCGACGACTGGGTCCTGCGCCACACGGACGGCGACGACGCCCTCGGAACCGCCCCGGTCTCGGGCGCCCTGCCCCGGACACCCCGTCAGCCGGGGACGTCCGGATAAAACAGAAGACCCCATCCGACTGGATGGGGTCTTCTCAACCGCTCTCGCATAGCGAGCAGTTGTTGCGGGTGGACCTGAGGGGATTTGAACCCCTGGCCCCCTCGATGCGAACGAGGTGCGCTACCGGACTGCGCCACAGGCCCTTGCAACGAGTGAAACTCTAGCACCCTCATCGCCCTGCTCGGAAATCCGTCTCCCAGGGGACCGGGTGCCCGGTCGCAGGTCACGGGGTGGACGGTCACTCGTTGGCCGCGCGCGGGCGCTCGCCGTCCTCGTACTGGTCGAACAGGGGGGTGCGCAGGCGTCCGCGGGAGCGGCGGGCCGAGGCGGCGCGGCGGGCGTCGGAGCGTTCGCCGCCGTCCGCGCGCGAGGCGTCGTCGTCGGCAGGGGGCTCGGAGAGAGCCTCCCCGGCCTCCTCCTCGTGCTCCGGGGCGACCGCGCTGGAGCGGGCGGAGCTCCAGGTGTCCGGGGCGCCGAGGTCGACGTCGGCGGTCGCGCGCGGGGCGACGGGAGCGGTGACGTACGTCGGGAGGGGCACCGGTACGGGGTCCCAGCTGTCGCCGTGGTCGGGGCGGCGCTGGCGTTCGCGCTGCTGGTCGACCCACTCGGCGTGGTCGGTCTGCTCGACGAGCGCACGCCGGTCGGCGGCGAGGGCGAGCAGTCCGGGGTCCTCGGTCTCGGCGACCGGTTCGGGCTCCTCTGCGGGGACGTCGAACGCCTCCGTGGACACCGAGGCGGACGCGCGGCGGTGCGGCTGGCGGACGCGCTCCTTGAGGCGCTGCGCGGCGACCTCCGCGGCCTGGCGGTCCATCTGGACGGCGAAGCGGCGGCGTTCCTGGGAGCGCAGGTAGGCGATGTACACGCTGAGCAGGACGGCGGGCACGCCGGGCGCCCAGAGGAACGCGAGGCCCCCCACGGCGGCGATGACCGCGCCCAGGGTGAAGGCGAGGAAGAGCAGGACCGTGGTGCGGCGGCGGCGCGCGAGGGACTTCGAACGCTGGGCGCGCTCGGACGTCCGGCCGGCGGCGCGCGCGGGGGGCGTACGCCGGGCGCCGGGCACACGCTGCTGGACAGCGGCACCCTCCCTGGAAGCAGCGGAAGCAGCAGAAGCAGCGCCCTCACGCGCGGGATGCCCCTCCCGCGCCGGGTTCTCCCGCCCGTGGTGCGCCTCGCGCCCCGACGGCTCGGGTCGGCCCGGTTCGCGTTCCGGGGCCGCCGCGTGCGCCTGCGGGCGCCCCGGAGGCATGGCGAAGGCCCGGACGTCCACCGGTTCGGTGGCGACGTCCAGGGCGTCGTCGTCGGGCTCCCCCGCCTCGGCGGAGCGGGCCCTCAGGTCCCGGGCGTACCGGCGCTCCATCCCCGCCCGGCCGGACAGCAACCGGATGGCTGTGCTGAAGCGTTCCGTCGGACGGGCCTCGTTCAGCTCGTCCTGCCTACGGAGCCACATCGGCACCAAGTAGGCGGCCCAGGCCCCGACAATGACTGCGTAGATGAGGCCGCTGCTGCTCACGCCTCACACCGTAGAGGGATTTGGTTGAGGCCATCCGCCAATTGGGCCGGTGTGTCGCACGATCTGGCTGATATTTCGAGCTTTTTTTGTGACCGATGCGATCAGTCGACCGCATCGGACCGGAACTTCAGCGTTTTGAGACGGTCACCACTCGGTCATTTTCGAACACGTATTCAATTTCCCGGTCCGGTGTGATTGCCCGGCGCGCGGTGCCGGTCGTACGAGCGGCGCCAGCGGTTGAGCAGCCCTTCGGGTACCTCTTCGGAGGTGAGTGCGAACACGAGGTGGTCGCGCCAGGCGCCGTCGATGTGCAGATAACGGGGCCTGAGGCCCTCCTCCCGGAATCCGAGTTTCTCCACCACGCGGCGGCTGGGGCCGTTCTCGGGGCGAATGCAGACCTCGATGCGGTGCAGTCCCACGGTGCGGAAACAGTGGTCGACGACGAGCGCGACGGACGTCGGCATGACCCCGCGCCCGGCCACCGACTCGTCGACCCAGTACCCGACGTGCCCGGAGCACATGGAGCCCCAGGTGATGCCGGCGACCGTCAACTGGCCGACCAGGCGCCCCTGGTACTCGATGACGAACGGGAGCATGCGGCCCGCGTTCGCCTCGGAGCGCAGGTGGCGGACCATCTGCCGGTACGTCGGCCGGTGCGCGAGCGGGCCGCCCGGGGCGGGCGGCGGGATCGTCGCCTCCCAGGGGCGCAGCCAGTCGCGGTTGCGCCGGTTGACCTCGCGCCAGGCGTTCTGGTCGCGGACCTTTATCGGCCGCAGGACGATGTCGCCGTCCACCAGCCGGGCGGGCCAGGTTGCGCTGTTCAGCTCGCACCCCCGGCTCTGGGATGGTCGCCGCCGCGGATCTGGTCGACGGCGTGCGTCAGGAGGGGTTCCAGGACGGCCAGTCCGTCCTTCACCCCGCCGGTGGAGCCCGGCAGGTTGACGACGAGGGTCGCGCGCGCGAGGCCGGCGAGTCCGCGGGAGAGCGCGGCGGTGGGCACCTTGTCGCGGCCGTACGCGCGGATGGCCTCGGCGATGCCGGGGATCTCGCGGTCGAGGACGGCGCGGGTGGCCTCCGGGGTGCGGTCGGTGGGCGAGACGCCGGTGCCGCCGGTGGTGACGATGACGTCGTAGCCGGCGTCGACGCCCGCGCGCAGGGCGGTCTCCACGGGATCACCGTCGGGGACGACCTGCGGGCCGTCCACGGCGAATCCGAGGGCACGCAGGCCCTCGGCGACCAGGGGGCCGCCCTTGTCCTCGTAGACGCCCGCGGAGGCCCGGTTGGAGGCGGTCACGACCAGGGCGGAGTACGACGTGCTTCCCACACCCGGGGTGCTTGTCATGACCTGCTCCAGTCGCCCGACTTGCCGCCCGTCTTCTCCAGAACCCGCACGTCCGTGATGACCGCTCCCTTGTCGACCGCCTTGACCATGTCGATCACAGTGAGCGCGGCGACGGAGACGGCGGTGAGGGCCTCCATCTCGACGCCCGTGCGGTCCGTCGTACGGACCGTCGCGAGGATCTCCACGGCGTCGTCCGCGACCGACAGGTCCAGTGTCACACCGGACAGTGACAGCGGGTGGCACAGCGGGATCAGGTCCGGGGTGCGCTTGGCGCCCATGATGCCCGCGATGCGCGCGACGGCGAGCGCGTCGCCCTTGGGGACGCCCTCGCCGCGCAGCAGCTCGACCACGCGCGGGGAGACGAGGACGCGGCCCGAGGCGCGCGCGGTGCGGGCCGTCACGTCCTTGCCGGTCACGTCGACCATCCGGGCGGCGCCCGCCTCGTCGATATGCGTCAGTCGGTCCTGCGTGCTCATGCTGTGTGGCGCTCCCGGTCCGGGCCTGTTGTGCGCGACACGGTACTCCCCGGTCGGCGGGGGCGACGGAACGGGACCGTCCTGCGGACGGGCGCCCGCGCGCGGGTGCCTCAGTCGAGGAGGACGACCTCGACGTCGGTGCCCGGCTCGACGCGGTCGACGTCCTCGGGGACGACGATCAGCGCGTCCGCGTGCGCGAGAGCGGCGACCAGGTGGGAGCCGGCGCCGCCGACGGGGCTGACGGTGCCGTCGGCGCAGGTGGCGCGCAGGTACTGGCGGCGGCCCCGCGGCGACTTCAGGGGCCGGTCGGCGGTGAGCTTCGCGCGCGTGGTGGGCCGGTGGAGGTCCGTGAGGCCCATGAGGGCACGGATGGCGGGCCGGACGAACAGCTCGAAGGAGACGTACGAGGAGACCGGGTTGCCCGGCAGCGCCAGCAGCGGGGTGTGGTCGGGGCCGACCGTGCCGAAGCCCTGGGGCTTGCCGGGCTGCATGGCGAGCGTGCGGAAGTCGACGCCCGCGCCCGCCTCGTCCTCGTCGGCGACGGACGACAGCGCCTCCTTGACGACGTCGTAGGCGCCGACGCTGACGCCTCCGGTGGTCACCAGCAGGTCGGCGCGGACGAGTTGGTCCTCGATGGTGGAGCGCAGGGTCCCGGGGTCGTCGGCGACCGCGCCCACGCGGTAGGCGATCGCTCCGGCGTCGCGGGCGGCGGCGGTGAGGGCGAAGCTGTTGGAGTCGTAGATCTGGCCGTCGGCCAACTCCTCGCCGGGCTGGATCAGTTCGCTGCCGGTGGACAGGACGACCACGCGCGGGCGCGGGCGGACGCGGACGGTGCCCCGGCCGATCGCGGCGAGCAGGGCGATCTGCGGCGGCCCGAGGACCGTGCCGGCGCTCAGCGCGCGGTCGCCCGCACGGACGTCGCTGCCCTGCGCGCGCACGTGCGCGCGAGCCTCGGCGGGCCGGTACACGCGTACGGGGCCGAAGGCGCCCTCCGGGGCGAGGCTGTGCGCGCGCATGGAGCCGACCGGGCCCTCGCCGAGCCCCCCGTCGGTCCATTCGACGGGGACGACGGTCTCGGCGCCGGGCGGCAGGGGGGCGCCGGTCATGATGCGGGCGGCCTGGCCCGGGCCCACGTGCAGCAGGGCCGCCTGCGCTCCCGCCGCGACGTCCCCGACGACCTCCAGGGCGGCCGGGAACTCCTCGCTCGCGCCCGCGACGTCGGCGACCCGGACCGCGTACCCATCCATCGAGCTGTTGTCGAACGGCGGCAGGGACACCGCGACCGTGACGTCCTCGACCAGGACGCAGCCCTGGGCGTCGAGGAGCTGGAGCTCGATGGGTTCGAGGGGGCGGACGGTCGCGAGGACGTCCTCAAGGTGCTCGTCCACGGACCACAGGCGGTCCTGGGCGGCGGGGCGCGGTGCGGCGGTGCTCAACGCGGCTGCAACTCCTCGGTGACGTAACGGTGGAGCCAGGTCCGGAAGTCCGGTCCCAGGTCTTCACGTTCGCACGCGAGTCTGACAATGGCACGCAGGTAGTCGCCCCGGTCGCCGGTGTCATAGCGGCGGCCCTCGAAGACGACGCCGTGCACGGGGCCGCCGGCCGTCTCGTCCTGGGCGAGCTGCTGGAGGGCGTCGGTGAGCTGGATCTCGCCCCCGCGCCCGGGTGCGGTGGTGCGCAGGATCTCGAAGACGGCCGGGTCGAGGACGTAGCGGCCGATGATCGCGTAGTTGGACGGGGCCTCGGCGGGCTCCGGCTTCTCGACGAGGCCGGTCACCTCGACGACGTCGGCGTCGCCGGTGGGCTTGACGGCCGCGCACCCGTAGAGGTGGATCTGCTCGGGCGCGACCTCCATGAGGGCGACGACGCTGCCGCCGTGCCGCTCCTGGACCTCGATCATGCGCTGGAGCAGGGGGTCGCGCGGGTCGATCAGGTCGTCGCCCAGGAGGACCGCGAACGGCTCCTGTCCGACGTGCGGGGCCGCGCACAGCACCGCGTGACCGAGTCCCCTGGGGTCGCCCTGGCGCACGTAGTGCATGGTCGCGAGGTCGCTGGACTCCTGGACCTTGGCGAGCCGGGCGGCGTCGCCCTTCTTCTGGAGGGCCGACTCCAGCTCGTAGTTGCGGTCGAAGTGGTCCTCCAAGGGCCGCTTGTTGCGGCCGGTGACCATCAGGACGTCGTCGAGGCCGGCGGACACGGCCTCCTCGACCACGTACTGGATCGCGGGCTTGTCCACGACCGGCAGCATCTCCTTGGGAGTCGCCTTCGTCGCCGGCAGGAACCGGGTTCCGAGGCCGGCCGCGGGGATGACAGCCTTGCTGATCCTGGGGTGGGACTGAGTCATGGCGGTCACCCTATCCGGTGCTCTTGAGCGGAATCCGTGACACCGGATCACGGATGCTCATATGAGCGCATTCGAGACAGTGCGGAGTGGTGCATGAGTACTGCCGACGGCCCGGCCGGGTCCGGCAAGCGCGAGCTGCGGCGGGAACTCCTCGCCGCGCGCGCCGAGTTGACCCCCGACGACCTGCGGGGATCGGCCGCCTCCCTGGCCGAACGCGCGCTGGAGCTGCCCGAGTTGGCGCACGCGCGCGTGGTGGCGGCGTACGTCTCCGTCGGGAGCGAACCGGGGACGCTCGCGCTCCTGGACGCGCTGCGCGCGCGGGGCGTGCGCGTCCTGCTGCCCGCGCTGCTGCCGGACAACGACCTCGACTGGGCCCCCTACGACGGCCCGGACTCCCTGGCGAGCGTCCGGCACGGCGCGCGGATGGCCCTCCTGGAGCCCGTAGGCGAGCGGCTCGGGCCGGACGCCGTGGCGGGCGCCGACGCGGTCCTGCTGCCCGGCCTCGCGGTCGACGCGCGCGGGATGCGGCTGGGGCGTGGAGGGGGGTCGTACGACCGGGTGCTGGCCCGGCTGGAGCGGGCGGGCTCCGGCGCGGTCCTGGTGGTGCTGCTGTACGACGGGGAGGTCGTCGAGCGGGTGCCGACCGAAGGGCACGACCGGCCCGTGCACGCGGTGGTGACGCCATCGGGGGTGCGTCGGTACGGGACTGTCTCGTCGTAACGCATCCGTAGCGACGCAACAGCTACGTACGGACGAAACGGCCGCGTACGGACGAAACGGTTTCGTCGCGACGCAATGCGGGCGACAACAAGAAAGGGGCCCTCCGCGCGGAGGGCCCCCTTTCTCTCTGCGCGCTCTACCCGCGCGCGTGCCTCACGGCTTCAGCGTGAGCGTGTCGCTCGTGCTGTCGTCGACCGCCTTCGAGGAGAAGGACCAGTCGAGGAGTTCGCCGTCGGCCCACTTACCGGTCTGGTCGGTGTAGTGAGCGCTGAAGGCGTGCCCGGACGCGCCGGAGAGGTTGATCCACTTCGACTTGTCGAAGTCGGCGAGGTTGACGACCATCCGCATCGACGGGACCCAGACGACGCCGTAGCCGCCGGCCGCGTTCCAGCCGGTCGCGTTGACCGCGGCCTCGCCGCCGCTGAGCTTCCAGGGGCCGCGGTTGAGGATGTACCGCAGGAAGTCGGGGCCTTCGGTACCGAGGGTCTGGTTCTTCAGGAACAGCCGGTGCAGGCGGCCCCAGCTCCAGGTGTCGATGTCCTTGCCGAGCTTGGCGGTCAGCTCCCAGCGGGCGTCGATCAGCGCGCGCTTGAAGAGGCCGTCGCGGTCGACGGCGCCGGGACGGGTGCCCGAGCGGGGCGTCTTCCACCAGTCGCTCTTGGGCTTGTCCATCAGATTGCGGACGACCTCGAACCAGCGGTCGCCGCCGTCGGGCTGCGCCTGGTCGGCGTCGCGCATGCCGCACTCGCGGACCTTCTGGGTGTCGTCGACGGGCCCCGTGGAGTTGACCGGGTCGACCCACAGGCACTGCCCCTCGACGCGCAGCTCCTTGGGGAGCTTGTTGCCGAACGCGAGCTTGAGGATGTTGCGCCACACGGCGTTGAAGTAGGCCGCGGCGGCGGAGTCGGCGTCCTGGGTGTAGTCCCAGCCCTGGAGGAGCTTCTGCGCCTCGCGGACGTCCGGGTCGTCGAGGTCGATCTTCAGCAGCCGCGGCACGAGCAGCTTGGCGATCTCGCTGCTGCTGTCGAGCTGCATCTGACGCATGTCGTCGGTGGAGATCTTGCCGCCGCCCTCGATCTTCTGCTTGATCAGGTCGGTGATGCGCTGGCTGCGGGTGCCGTAGCCCCAGTCGGTGGTGAGCGTGTACGGGTACGCGTCGGGGTCGACGACGGCCTGGTTCGCGGTGACGATGTAGCCGCGCTCCGGGTTGTACTCGTAGGGCAGCTGGTCGAACTTGAGGTAGCCGGTCCAGGCGTACTTGGAGTCCCAGCCCGGGGCGGGGATGGAGCCGTCGTGGTTCTTCCCGCGCGTGGGGATCTTCCCGGGCAGCTGGTAGCCGATGTCGTTCTTCGTGTCGGCGAAGATCAAATTCTGCGAGGGGACGTCGAAGAGTTTCGCGGCGTCGCGGAAGCTCTCCCAGTCGGACGCCTTGTTCATCGCGAAGACGGCGTCCATGGTGGTGCCGGGCTGGAGTGCGGTCCACTTGAGGGCGACGCCGTACCCGTCGCCGCGGTCCGGGGCGGCGGAGGTGACGCCGGCCTTCTTGCCGACGTCGACGAGTTCGTCGTTGCGGTCGGACAGCAGGGGCATGCCGTCCTCGGTCTGCCGTACGACGATCTTCTTGGCGTCGGAGCCGGCGACCTTGATGGTCTCCTCGCGCGTGGTGAACGGTCGGACCTTGCCGTCGTACTCGTAGCCGTCGCCGGTGATCTTCTCCAGGTAGAGGTCGGTGACGTCGACGCCGGAGTTGGTCATGCCCCAGGCGATGTTCTGGTTGTGGCCGATGACGACGCCCGGCAGGCCCGCGAAGGTGTAGCCGGTGACGTCGTACTGGCAGGTCGCCGAGAGGGTGCGGCAGTGCAGGCCCATCTGGTACCAGACGGAGGGCAGCGAGGCCGTCAGGTGCGGGTCGTTGGCCAGGAGCGGCTTGCCGGTGATGGTGTGCTTGCCGGCGACGACCCACGAGTTGGAGCCGATGCCGTTGCCGTTCACGCCGACGGCCGTCGGAAGGTCGTCGAGGACGCCGTTGAGGCCCGCCAGCTGGCCCTGGAGGGCCGAGGAGCCCTGGGTGGAGGTTCCGGAGCCCGAGCCGCTCCCCGAGCCCGTGGAGGAGCCGCTGGAGCCCGACGAGGAGTCGCCCGAGTCGCTCTTCGACCCGAACTCGCCGGTCAGCTCGTCGTACTGGCCCTCCTGCACGATCGCCTGGTTGCGGCTGTACGGGTAGGCCGGGTAGAGGTCGGCGATCTGCTGCGGGCCGAGGCGGCTGGTCATCAGGGCGCGGTCGATCTCGTCCTTCATGTTGCCGCGCAGGTCCCAGGCCATCGCCTTGAGCCAGGAGACCGAGTCGACGGGGGTCCACTCGGCCGGCTTGTAGTCGTTGATGAAGCCGAGGGCCGCGTACTCGAGGGAGATGTCCTCGCCGGACCTGCCCTTGAGGTAGGCGTTGACCCCCTTGGCGTACGCCTGGAGGTACTTCTTCGTGGAGGCCGACAGGACCTTGTCGTACTCCTCCTTGGCGACGCGGTCCCAGCCCAGGGTGCGCAGGAACTCGTCGTTCTCGACCTGGCCCTTGCCGAACATCTCCGACAGCCGCCCGGAGGTCATGTGGCGGCGCACGTCCATCTCGTAGAACCGGTCCTGCGCCTGGACGTAGCCCTGCGCCATGAACAGGTCGGCGTCGGAGGAGGCGTAGATCTGCGGGACGCCGTAACCGTCGCGCTTCACCTCGACCGGGCCGGACAGCCCGTCCAGCTTGATCTCGCCCGTCGTCTGCGGGAACGAGGCCCGGACGGTACTGACGGACCAGTAACCGCCGTAGGCGATGCCCCCGATCACCGCCAGGACCAGGACGATCACGATCAGGCGGGCTTTGCGCCCCTTTTTCCTGCCGGACTTGCCGGGCTTGTCACCCGTTGTGGCGGTGGTATTCGGGGGCATCGCTGTCCTTGCTGTCCTAACGCGAGCGGCAGGTCGGGCTGTGACTTTGAATGAACGCTGGAGCAACCATAGGCGCAGGGCCAGACGCCACTTGACTCGGAGTCGGCAACGCGGGCGCGCGAGCGGTGGATCACACCTAGGCGAGCGTCAAGAAATCGTCAAGAGTTAGGTAAGGTAACGAAGTAGTTGACTGTACGGCGCCGGCGCTTCCTGTCCGATGTGTTCGTACGACCCCCGGAACGCGCCCCTTCGCCAGAAAAGGAATCCGCCGCTGACCGTCCACCACCTCAACCAGCTCCTGCTCGTCTGCTCGCTCGTCCTGCTCGTCGCCGTCGCGGCCGTCCGGATCTCCTCGCGCAGCGGGCTCCCCAGCCTGCTCGTGTACCTGGGCATCGGCGTCCTCATGGGCCAGGACGGCATCGGCGACATCCACTTCAGCAACGCCGAGATGACCCAGGTCATCGGGTACGCGGCCCTGGTCGTGATCCTCGCCGAAGGCGGTCTGGGCACGAAGTGGAAGGAGATCGGGCCGGCGCTGCCCTCGGCGTCCGCGCTGGCGCTCGGCGGGGTCGCGGTGAGCGTCGGCGTGACCGCGACGGCCGCCCACTACCTGGTGGGCCTGGAGTGGCGGCAGGCGCTGATCATCGGCGCGGTGGTGTCGTCGACGGACGCGGCGGCGGTCTTCTCCGTCCTGCGCCGCATCCCCCTGCCCGCGCGCGTGACAGGCACCCTGGAGGCCGAGTCGGGGTTCAACGACGCCCCGGTCGTCATCCTGGTGGTCGCGTTCTCGACGGCGGGCCCGGTCGAGCACTGGTACGTGCTGCTCGGCGAGATAGCCCTGGAGCTGGCCATCGGCGCGGCGATCGGCCTGGCGGTCGGCTTCGCGGGCGCGTGGGGCCTTCGGCACGTGGCGCTGCCCGCCTCCGGCCTCTACCCGATCGCCGTCATGGCCATCGCCACCGCCGCGTACGCGGGCGGCGCGCTCGCGCACGGCAGCGGCTTCCTCGGCGTCTACCTCGCCTCGATGGTCCTCGGCAACGCGAAACTGCCGCACTGGCCCGCCACGCGCGGGTTCGCCGAAGGGCTCGGCTGGATCGCCCAGATCGGCATGTTCGTGCTGCTCGGCCTGCTGGTCACACCGCACGAGCTGGGCGACGACGTCATGCCCGCGCTGATCATCGGACTGGTCCTGACGATGGTCGCGCGCCCGCTGAGCGTCCTGCTGTGCCTGATCCCGTTCCGGGTGCCCTGGCAGGAACAGACGCTGATGTCCTGGGCGGGGCTGCGCGGCGCGGTGCCCATCATCCTGGCGACGATCCCCATGGTGAACGGTGTCGACGGCAACCAGCGGATCTTCAACATCGTCTTCGTGCTGGTCGTCGTCTACACGCTCGTGCAGGGACCGACACTCCCCTGGCTCGCCCGGACCCTGCGCCTGGGAGGCGGCAACGAGGCGACCGACCTGGGGATC
Source organism: Streptomyces sp. 4F14 (assembly GCF_048159485.1). NCBI lineage: Bacteria > Bacillati > Actinomycetota > Actinomycetes > Kitasatosporales > Streptomycetaceae > Streptomyces > Streptomyces sp. 4F14. The sequence goes on along the minus strand of NZ_JBLRVY010000030.1, from coordinate 29,131 downwards.
GAATCGGCGCCCCTGGAGCGGCTGCGCGGTCATCTTCTGTCCGTCGCGATCCCCGAGGGGTCGCGGATGCACGGCGTCGAGGTCGGCGAACTGCGCCTGCCCGCGGGCGCGGCGGTCACCCTCGTCGTCCGCGACGACGCCTCCTTCGTGCCGTCCCCGACGACCGTCCTGCGGTACGGCGACGAGCTCCTCGTGGTCGCCACCGACCCCGTCCGGGACGCCGCGGAGAAGCGCCTGCGCGCGGTCGGGCACGGCGGCAAGCTCGCCGGATGGCTGGGAACGGACAAGAATCCCAAGCGCCGGTGACGTGTTAACGACAGGTTTCGCCGTGCTCACTTTCACAGTCTGCGCGGGGTCGCGCGCCTGTACGATGAACGCGCACCTAGATCGAACCAACTCTGTCTGAAGCAGAGCTGGCGCGACCGTATGGCGGCCGGAACGCCCTCCCCGGAGGACGTCGGTATCTACCGCAGCGCGCAAGAGGACAGCTCTCGGCGTCCCCCACAGGGCGCGCTACCAGGCGGCAGAAAGGCACGGGCCGTGGCGTCCACGGTCACCGAGAAGTCAGCCGAAGGCCGTCCCGGATACGGGCAACTCCTGCGCACGCGCGGGGCATGGACCTTCCTGCTGCCGGGCTTCGCGGCGCGGCAGCCGTTCGCGATGCTGACCATTTCCATCGTGCTGCTGGTCCAGCACACCACCGGCTCGTACGGCGCGGCAGGCGCCGCGGCGGCCGTCACCGGCGTCTCCCTGGCCGTGTTCTCGCCCCTCAGCGGCCGTCTCGCCGACCGGTACGGCCAGCGGGCGGTCCTGCTGCCCGGCATCGTCGTGCACGCGCTGTCGGGGCTCACGCTGACGGTCCTGGCGCTCGCCGACGCGCCCCTGTGGGCGGTGTTCGCCGCGGCCGTCCCCACGGGCGCCTCGGTGCCGCAGGTCGGCCCCATGGTGCGCGCCCGCTGGGGCGTGACCCTGAAGGACTCGCCCCTGCTGCCCACGGCGGCGGCCTTCGAGTCCGTCACCGACGAGCTGACGTTCGTCGTGGGCCCGCTGCTGGCGACCGCCCTGTGCACCGCCGTCCACCCGGCGGCCGGGCTCGTCACGGAGGCCGCGCTGACCCTGGTCGGCGGACTGCTGTTCGCCGCGCAGAAGAGCACCCAGCCGCAGGTCACCGCTAGCGGGCACGCGCGCGTGGAGCACGCCTCCGCGCTGCGGATCCCCGGCGTGCGCGTGCTGATCGTCGCGTTCCTCGGCATCGGCTCCGTCTTCGGCGGCATGCAGGTGTCGCTGGCCGCGTTCAGCGAGTCGATCGGCGAACCGGGGCTCAACGGCGTCCTGTACGGCACGTTCGCCGCCGGCAACATGCTGTCGGGCGTCGTCTGCGGGGCGATCGCCTGGAAGGCCGCCCCGAAGCGCCGGCTGCTCGTCGCGTACGGCGCGCTCGCGCTGGTCGCCTCCGGGCTGTGGGCCGCGCACTCGGTGCTGCTGCTCGCCGGGCTCGGACTGCTGGTCGGCATGTGTATCGCGCCCGCGCTGATCACCGGCTACACCCTGGTCGAGGAACTGGTCCCGGCGGGCGCGCGCACGGAGGCGTTCACCTGGATGACGGGCGCCGTCGCCCTGGGGCAGGCGGCGGCCGTCACGGTCGCCGGACAGCTGGAGGACCGCTTCTGGGGCGGCTCCGGGTTCCTGGTGCCCATGGGCGGCACGGCGCTGGCCCTGGCGATCCTGCTGGCGCTGCGTTTGCGACTCGTGCCGCCGCGCGTGACCAAAGTGGTCACGCGCGGCGCGGCCAATCGCGAGCCTGTCACGATCGGTGAAATGTGACGATGTCCCAGGGAATACGTCACTGTGACTCCGCCGCTACGCGGCTTCCCCGTGAGGCGTAAGCGCCCCAGTGGCGGTCAAGCCCTGACCGCTGCCCGGAGGCAGGTGACGTACGTTACTCCAACTAGCTGGCAGCGCGGGTTAATATGGACGCTTGTTAGCACTCATCGAGTGAGAGTGCCAGGAGGAAGACAGTGCCGACCTACCAGTACCAGTGCACCGAGTGCGGCGAGGGCCTTGAGGCGGTGCAGAAGTTCACCGACGACGCCCTGACCGAGTGCCCCAGCTGCGGTGGCCGCCTGAAGAAGGTGTTCTCCGCGGTCGGCATCGTCTTCAAGGGTTCCGGCTTCTACCGCAACGACAGCCGCGGCTCCTCGTCGAGCAGCTCGCCGGCGTCGGCCAAGACGTCGTCCAGCACGGACTCGAAGCCGTCGTCAGACTCCAAGCCGTCGTCGAGCGCGAAGCCCGCGTCCGACTCCAAGCCGTCCGCCGGTTCCACCGCCGCCTGACGCACCTCGCTTCCGAAGACCCCGCCTGTCCCACGACGGCGGGGTCTTCGGCGTCTGCGGCTACTGTTCCGGGCATGACGAACGCAGAGATCGGCGTGATCGGCGGCTCAGGCTTCTACTCGTTCCTCGACGACGTGACGGAGATACGGGTCGACACCCCGTACGGGGCACCCAGCGACTCCCTCTTCCTCGGCGAGGTCGCCGGACGGCGGGTCGCGTTCCTGCCCCGGCACGGGCGCGGGCACCACCTGCCGCCGCACCGCATCAACTACCGGGCCAACCTCTGGGCGCTGCGCTCGGTCGGGGTGCGGCAGGTGCTCGGGCCGTGCGCGGTGGGCGGGCTGCGGCCCGCGTACGGGCCCGGGACGCTGCTGGTCCCCGACCAGCTGGTGGACCGTACGAAGTCCCGGGCGGGGACGTACTTCGACGGGCTGCCGCTGCCCGACGGGAGCGTGCCGAACGTCGTGCACGTCTCGCTGGCCGACCCGTACTGTCCGACCGGGCGGGCGGCCGCTCTGAAGGCGGCCCGGGGGCGGGACTGGGAGGCGGTGGACGGCGGGACGCTGGTCGTGATCGAGGGGCCGCGGTTCTCGACGCGGGCCGAGTCGCTCTGGCACCAGGCCCAGGGCTGGTCGGTCGTGGGGATGACCGGGCATCCGGAGGCGGCGCTCGCTCGTGAACTGGAGCTCTGCTACACGTCGTTGACGCTCGTCACGGATCTCGACGCGGGGGCGGAGACGGGCGAGGGGGTGTCCCACGAGGAGGTGCTTGAGGTCTTCTCGGCGAATGTGGGGCGGCTTCGGGACGTGCTGTTCGACGTGGTGGCGGGGCTGCCGGCGTCGGACGGGCGGGCGTGTCTGTGTGTGAACGCGCTGGGCGGGCTGGAGCCTGGGTTCGCGCTGCCTTAGCGGCGGGGGCCCGAAAAGGCTGAGGCCGGGGCGGCTCGCGAGGGTCCCTCGAAGGGTTCCCTCAGGCGGTTCTCCCCAGGCCGTCGCCCCGTCCGGGTGACGGGGTTTTCCACAGGCCCGGAGTTGTCCACAGGGCGCGGCGGAGGGTTGCGGAAGCGGTCATCGTGGGTCTCGCAGGCCGGATGCACGGTCTGTGCGGCCCGCCGGGGATGCCGGGGGCCGTCCCCCTTCGTCGCCGGTGGTGATCTCCATGGCCGTTGCGCCTCCTTCCTCCTCGTACGACGTCTGCCCGCCCGGGGCGGACACTCCGGCCACCTGTGAGGTGCCGCAGTTCTCGCCCGTGCGGGTGCGGGGTGCGCGGTATCTGCTGGGGCGGCTCGCGCGGCAGCGCAGAAGGGCGCTGGCGCTGGGGCTCGCGGTCACCGCGGCGGCGCTCGTGGCGGCGGGGTCGTCCCAGGACCCCGGGCGGGACAGCACCGCCGAGCGGGCTCGCGGGCGCCCCGGGGCCGCGTCCTCCCCTGCCGCCGCGCCGCCCGGCAAGCCGGTCGTCGTCGAGACCGTGTCGGCGCCGGTGCGGATCGCCGACGCGGAGACCGTACGGCTGCTGCGGCCGGGCGACCGGGTCGACGTGGTCGCCTCCGGGGAGACCGGGGCGGGCGGGGTCCGGGTGGTGGCGCGCGGGGCGCTGGTGTCGAAGGTGCCCGAGCCGCTCGGGGCGAGCGCGGACGGCGGGGCCCTGGTCGTCCTCGCGGTGCCTCGCGGGGCGGCCGAGCGGCTGGCCGGCGCGGGGGTCTCCGAACGGCTGGCGGTGACCCTGTGGTGAGGCCCTTCCTCCGATATGTGTACGGTCCGCCGTCGTCAAGTCCCTCGATCGAGCTACCGAATTGGACATGTACGCCGCGCTCTGGCGTAGGTTGCGGAGCTGTCCGTTCCGCAGTCGGAGCAAGTGAGGAGTGTCGCCGAGGTGAGCGAGAAGAAGGGGGCCGGTGTCTGGGACGGCTTCAAAGCCTTCCTGACGCGTGGCAACGTCGTCGATCTGGCAGTCGCGGTGGTCATCGGCGCCGCCTTCACGAACATCGTCAACTCGGTGGTGAAGGGCGTCATCAACCCGCTGGTGGGTGCGATCGGCACGAAGAACCTGGACAGCTACAGCTCGTGTCTGAAGGACCCGTGCAAGCTGGCGGCCGACGGTTCGCTGGAGAGCGGTGTCCTCATCCAGTGGGGGTCGGTGCTCGGGGCGACGCTGAGCTTCGTGATCACGGCCGCGGTCGTGTACTTCCTGATGGTGCTGCCGATGTCGAAGTACCTCGCGCGGCAGGTGGCGCGGCAGAAGGCGAAGGAGGGCACCCAGGAGGTCATCGAGGTGTCCGAGCTGGAGGTCCTCAAGGAGATCCGGGACGCTCTGGTCGCCCAGCGCGGTTCGGGGCACGACGGGTCGTAGACGCGCTCTCCTCGGCCCTGCGGGTGGCGTCCGGCCTCGCCCGCGGGGCCGTTCGGCTTTCCCGGGGGCTTCAGATGTGGTGGGGCGGCTTCTCGTCGAGGAAGCGCCTGAGGTCGGCCGCCGCGTCGCCGCTCGCCGGAGCGGACTCGCCCCAGCCGCGGTCCGTGTCGTCCGAGGACGGGCGGTCCAGGGGGTCGTCGAAGACCAGCGCGGCCTTCGGGTCACGGGGTGCGGCGGCGGAGGGGGTGCTCATCCCTCCAGGGTACGGGTCCCGGAGCGGGCCGGGCCGAGTCCGTGGTGCGGGGGAAAGCGGGGTCTGCTGTGCTGGTGGGCATGACGACCGGTTCGGTTCCCCCCGACGCTTCCGCCGGGCCCTCCGACGCCCACGCCTCGCCTCGTCCGGGGCGGCCCGTACGGCCACTCACCGCGCGCAGACGCGACGAGGCGCACCGGGTGGCGTCGCCGCTGGAGTTGTTCTTCGACCTGTGTTTCGTGGTGGCGGTCGCGCAGGCGGGCGTCGGACTGGTGCACGCCGTGGCGGAGGGGCACGCGGGGCAGGGGGTCCTGCACTACGCGATGGTGTTCTTCTCCGTGTGGTGGGCGTGGATGAACTTCACGTGGTTCGCCTCGGCGTACGACAACGACGACGTGCCGTACCGGGTCGTGACGCTGGTGCAGATCGCGGGGGTGCTGGTGCTGGCGGCGGGGGTGTCGCGGGCGTTCGACGAGCGGGACTTCCTCCTCGTGTGGCTCGGGTACCTGATCATGCGGCTGGCGATGGCGACGCAGTGGCTGAGAGCGGCGTGGTCGACGGCCGGCGCGGAGCGGACTGTGGCTCTCAGGTACGCCGCCGGGGTGCTGGCGTGTCAGGTGGGGTGGCTGGGGCTGCTGGTGTTCCCCGAGGGCGCGCGGGCGTGGGTGTTCCTGGTGATGGTGGTCGTCGAGCTGGCGGTGCCGGTGTTCGCGGAGCGGGACCTGCGGACCGCGTGGCATCCGCATCACATCGCCGAGCGGTACGGGCTGTTCACGATCATCGTGCTGGGCGAGTCGATCGCGGCGGCGACGGTCGCGGTGAAGTCGGCGGTCGACGAGCACGACGCGCTCGGCGAGCTGCTGCCGATCGCCGGGGGCGGGCTGCTGATCGTGTTCGCCGCGTGGTGGATCTACTTCGTGGTGCCGGTCCACGGGCATCTGCGCTCCAACCGGCAGGCGTTCCTGTGGGGTTACGGCCACTACCTCGTCTTCGGGTCGGCCGCCGCGATCGGGGCGGGGATCGAGGTGGCGGTGGAGCAGGCGGTCGGGAAGGCGCACGTCTCGGCGACGGCGGCAGCGGCGGCCGTGACGGTGCCGGTGGCGCTGTACCTGGTGACCGTGTGGGCGTTGCACTCCCGGCACTTCAAGGTGGGGCTCGCGCAGCAGGCGGTGCTGCCGGGGGCGGCGGCGCTGGTGCTGTGCTGCACCTTCCTGGGGCGGTGGGGTGTCCTCGCGGCCGGGCTGGTGGCGGCGCTCACGGTGGCGACGGGGACGACGCTGACCGCGCGGACGGCTGCGCGGGAGGAGGCCCGGGAGAAGGCCCCGGAGGGGGCTGTGGGGTGAGGGGGCGGTGGCGTGCGCGGGGCTGATGGGCGATCGTGGGGCGAAAGGAGGCTCGCTGTATGGCAGTTGACGCTGTGACCGATGTCGCCGGGATCCGGGTCGGGCACGCCACCCGGGTCGGGGGCGGGTGGCTGACCGGGACGACGGTCGTGCTCGCGCCGGAGGGTGGTGCGGTGGGGGCCGTGGACGTGCGCGGGGGCGGGCCGGGGACGAAGGAGACGGACGCGCTCGATCCGCGGAACGTGGTGCGGCGGGTGGAGGCCGTCGTGCTGACGGGCGGGAGCGCGTACGGGCTCGACGCCGCGTCCGGGGTGATGGCGTGGCTGGAGGAGCGGGGGCGCGGGGTGCGGGTGGGGCCCGAGCCGGGGCATGTGGTGCCGGTGGTGCCGGCCGCGTGCGTGTTCGACCTGGGGCGGGGCGGTGACTTCCGGGCCCGGCCGGACGCGGGGACCGGACGGGCCGCGGTGGAGGCGGCCGCCGCGAGCGAGGCGGGGGCGCCGGTCGCCGAGGGGTGTGTCGGGGCGGGCACGGGGGCGGCCGCCGGGGTGCTGAAGGGCGGGGTCGGGACCGCCTCGGTGCGGCTCGGGTCGGGGGGCACCGTGGGGGCGCTGGTCGTGGTCAACTCGGCGGGTTCCGTGGTGGATCCGGAGACCGGGGTGCTGTACGGGGAGCTGGGGCGGGGGCGGGTCGAGTGGCCGCCTGATCAGGTGCACGAGGCAGCGCGGCGGCGGATGGCCGAGGCCGCGGCGGCCTTCGCTCCCCCGCCGCTCAACACGACGCTGGCCGTCGTCGCCACGGACGTCGCGCTGTCCAAGGCGCAGGCCCAGAAGCTGGCGGGGGTCGCGCACGACGGGATCGCACGGGCCGTGCGGCCGGTGCACCTGCTGAACGACGGGGACACGGTGTTCGCGTTGTCCACGGGGGCGCTCGCGCTGGACGAGGCGGACCCGCTGGCGCTGAACGAGGTGCTGGCGGCGGGGGCGGACACCGTGACGCGGGCGATCGTACGGGCCGTGCGGGCGGCGGAACCGGTGGCGGGGGCGGGCGGCGCGTGGCCGTCGTACCGGGAGTTGTACGGATGAGAGGGCCGGTGGGGGCGGGAAGTTGGGACGATGTGTGGGGGTGGGGTGGGGAGTCGGTGGTGGGGGCGGGTTTTGATGGTTTGTCTGGGTGGATGGGAACTTCTCGGGATGGGGACGCGTTTTAGCGGGCATACGTTTCGCCGTTCCCGGACATGATGTCCGGCCGAGGGGCTACCGTATGCACCCACAAGGTGACATGCAGCAACGCCGGGAGAAACCTTGAGCGTTCCGTACGAGATGGCGGCGTACGAACCATTTGAGTCGCCGGAGTCTCCGGAGGAGCACCTCGCGCGGCTCCTCGGGCGGGCCCTGAACTCCTTCGAGCTGGCCGACGACGTGCTGAGGCAGCTCGACTGCGCGCTGGCGCACGACAGTTCGCTGCACTCCGCGCACCACAGCGCGGGCCTGCACCGGGAGACGTACCGGCACACCTGGCTGCTCGCGGACGGCACGGCGCTCACCCTGTGGGAGCTGGTGCACAACATCACGGCGGGCGGCGAGTCGCAGCACGAGGTGTACGCGGACCCGGAGGAGCTGCGGGAGGCGACGGCGCGGCTGCCGTTACCCCTGGACTCCCCGGAGTTCGAGCTGCCGGTGTTCGTGGAGCTGGCACCGATGCCGATGCCCCGGCACATGTACGTGCGCGGCGATTCCGCGGACCACGTACGGCGGTTGCTGCGGCGGGCGGAGAACGCCGACCGGCCGGGGCGCGAGCTGACGGACCTGGTCGCGCAGGCGGCGGCGTACGAGATCACGCAGTCGTTCGGGCGGCCCTGCCGTGCCGGGCGCGCGGGGATCGGCTTCTCGCTCTACGAGCACGCGTTCCTGCTCGTCGACGGCGAGGAGGTGTCCCTGTGGGAGGTGGAGCACACGGCGACGCCGGACGGACGGCACATGTGCGAGGTGTACACGACGGAGGACGAGGCGCGGGCGGCGATGGAGCGGCGGGCGGCGCAACTGTCGTAGAGATGCCGGGGGTTCGGCTGCCCCGACGCTGCTCAGCGGTCGTCCGCCAGGCGGCGGACCAGGGTCGCGAAGGCGTGTTCCTCGGCCGGTGTGAGGGGGGCCGTCTCCGCGGCGGGGCCGGTGCGGCGCTGGCGCGGGAGGGCGGGGAGGCCGTCGGGGCGGCGGACCAGCGGGGTGGGGCGCAGGAGGGGGCCGTACGGCTGGTGCGGGCGGGGGCGGCGCAGGGTGCGGGTCAGGACCGTCAGCCAGGCCAGGGCCGCGAGGGTGAGGGCGGTGAGGGCTGCCAGGTGGGGCAGGGAGAGGTTCGCGGGCATGGGAACCAGTAGACACCACGAATCGTTACCTTTGTGGCGGATCGTGATGGATCTGACAGGGCTCGCGGGGGGACTGAATGCGCGTGTGGGGCTTGGGAGTTGTGAAGGGGGTGCGGGGGCGTGCGCGAGGGTGCGGGGAAAGGCCCCGGCCGCGGCCCCGATTCGGCGGGGCCGCGGCCGGGGAGCGGGGGTCATGCCGCTATCGGCTGCTTGCGGTCGGCGGGCCGAGGGAGCGGTTCGCCGGGCTGCGGGGCCGTCGGGGCGGGCTTGCGCAGGCCCTTGAGGAGGACCACCAGGGTCGTGGTGACGCCCACGCCCGCCGCCAGGGCGATCAGGTAGAGGAACGGGTTGCCGATCAGCGGGACGACGAAGATGCCGCCGTGCGGGGCGCGCAGGGTGGCGTCGAAGGCCATCGACAGGGCGCCGGTGACCGCGCCGCCCGCCATCGAGGCGGGGATGACGCGCAGCGGGTCGGCCGCCGCGAAGGGGATCGCGCCCTCGGAGATGAAGGAGGCGCCCAGGACCCAGGCGGCCTTGCCGTTCTCGCGCTCGGTCTCGGTGAAGAGCTTCGCGCGGACCGTCGTCGCCAGGGCCATCGCCAGCGGCGGGACCATGCCGGCGGCCATCACCGCGGCCATGACCTTCATCGCCGAGTCGCCCGGGTCGGTGACGGCGATGCCGGCGGTGGCGAAGGTGTACGCGACCTTGTTGACGGGCCCGCCGAGGTCGAAGCACATCATCAGGCCGAGCAGGGCGCCGAGCAGGATCGCGTTGGAGCCGGTGAGGCCGTTCAGCCAGTCCGTCATGCCCTTCTGGGCGGACGCGATGGGCTTGCCGATCACCACGAACATCAGGAACCCGACGATCGCCGTGGAGATCAGCGGGATCACCACCACCGGCATGATGCCGCGCAGCGCCGTGGGGATCCTCACCCGCTGGATGCCGAGGACCACACCGCCCGCGAGGAGGCCCGCGGCGAGGCCGCCGAGGAAGCCCGCGTTGATGGTGGAGGCGATCATGCCGCCGACGAAGCCGGGGACGAGCCCCGGCCGGTCCGCCATGCCGTACGCGATGTAGCCCGCGAGGACGGGGACCAGGAAGCCGAAGGAGACGGCGCCGATCTGGAAGAGCAGCGCGGCCCAGCTGTCGGCCTGGGTCCACGCGAAGTGGTCCATCACCGACGGCGCCTTGTTGATCTTGTAGCCGCCGATCGCGAAGCCGAGGGCGATCAGGAGACCGCCCGCCGCGACGAAGGGGACCATGTAACTCACGCCGGACATCAGCCACTTGCGCAGCTTCGTGCCGTAGCCCTCCGTGGAGTCGCCCGCGCGCTCCACCGGGGTGGGGGCGGAGCCGGCCGTCACCACTCCCCTGGCCGCCTTGTCCCTGACCTCGGCGATCAGTTCCGCCGGGCGGTTGATGCCGGCCTTCACACCGACGTCGACCGTCGGCTTGCCCGCGAAGCGGTCCTTGTCGCGGACCGGGACGTCGTGCGCGAAGATCACGCCGTCCGCGTCCGCGATGACCTGCGGGTCGAGCCGGGTGAAGCCGGCCGAGCCCTGCGTCTCGACGGTCAGCTGTACGCCCGCCTCGCGGCCCGCGTTCTCCAGGGACTCGGCGGCCATGTACGTGTGGGCGATGCCGGTCGGGCAGGAGGTGACGGCGACGATGCGGAAGGGGGCGTCCGGCGCGGGGGGTTCGGCCGCTGCGGCACCGGTGGAGGCCGCCACCGGTGCCGCAGCGGAGTCTTCGGCGGCGAGGTCCTGCGGGGACCGGTCGCCGCGGATCAGGGCCGCCGCCGTCTGCGGGTCCGCGACCGCGCGCAGCGCGTCGGTGAACTCCGTGTTCATCAGCTGGCGGGCCAGCGCGGAGAGGATCGTGAGGTGGGCGTCGTCCGCGCCCGCCGGGGCCGCGATCAGGAAGATCAGGTCGGCGGGGCCGTCCGGGGCGCCGAAGTCGACGCCCTCGGCGGCCCGGCCGAAGGCCAGGGTCGGCTCCGTGACATGGGCGCTGCGGCAGTGGGGGATGCCGATGCCGCCGTCCAGGCCGGTCGGCATCTGGGCCTCCCGCGCGGCGACGTCCGCGAGGAAACCGTCGAGATCGGTGACCCGGCCCAGGGTCACCATGCGGGCGGCGAGAGATCGCGCCGCCGCTTCCTTGCTGTCGGCGGACAGGTCGAGGTCGACCAGTTCCGCGGTGATCATCTCGCTCATCGCGGGCTCCTTCGCACGCGTATCGCCGGTGAGGCGGGGGTGGGGACGGGGAGGGGGTTGGCGAGGGCCCCGGTCAGGGCCCGGAAGGGTCCTAACGACGGGCCGCACCGGGTGAGGGCGCGGTGATCAGCGGGAAACCCGGCGCGCGGGCTCACGACGCCGGCTCTCTCAGCTCGCGGTCCACCGGGACCGCCGACGTCAGGGTCACGGCCGCCGGGTCCAGGTCCGCCGGGGTCGGCATGACGCTGCCCGGGAGCTGGACCGCCGCCGCGCCGTGGGCCACCGCCGAGGCGAGGGCCTCGGGACCGGTGCCGCCCGCGATGAGGAAGCCGGCCAGGGAGGAGTCGCCGGCGCCGACGTTGCTGCGGACCGCCGCGACCCGGGCCTCGGCGAAGTACGTGCCCGTGGGGTCCAGGAGGAGCTGGCCGTCCGCGCCGAGGCTGGCCAGGACCGCCCGGGCGCCCATGTCGCGCAGCTGCTCCGCCGCCTTGAGGGCGTCACCGACGGTCCGCAGGGGGCGCCCCACCGCCTCCGCCAGCTCCTCGGCGTTCGGCTTGACCACGTCCGGGCCCGCGCGCAGGGCCTCCAGGAGGGCGGGGCCGGAGGTGTCCAGGGCGATCCGGGCGCCCGCCGCGTGCGCCCGGGTGACCAGCTCGGCGTACCAGGACGGGGCCAGGCCCCTCGGGAGGCTGCCGCAGCAGGCGATCCAGTCGGCGTGGGCCGAGTGCTCGCGGACCGTCTCCAGGAGGAGTTCCTGTTCGGCGGGCGAGAGTTCGGGGCCCGGCGCGTTGATCTTCGTGAGGACGCCGTCGGACTCCGCGAGCGCGATGTTCGAGCGGGTCGCGCCGGCCACGGGCACCGGGGCGACCTCGATGCCCTGCGCGTCGAGCAGGTCCGCGACGAGCGCGCCCGGCGCACCGCCGAGCGGCAGGACCGCGACCGTACGGCGGCCCGCCGCGGCGACCGCGCGGGACACGTTGACGCCCTTGCCGCCGGGGTCCATGCGCTCGCCGGTGGCGCGGATGACCTCGCCCCGGTCCAGGGAGGGGACCTCGTAGGTGCGGTCGAGGGAGGGGTTGGGGGTGACGGTGAGGATCATGCCGCCGCTCTTGCCGGTGGTACGGGTGGGGTGGGGGGTGGCCTCGGGGGCGTACGCCGTGCCGTTCTGCTCGCTCATGCCCGGACCACCTCCGTGCCCGTCCGCTCGATGCCCGCCGTCTCCTCGTCGCCGAGGGCCTCGTCCGTGATCAGGAGGTCCACGTCCGTGAGGTCGCCGAAGCGGGCGAAGTGTTCCTGGCCGTGCTTGGCGGAGTCGGCGAGCAGGACGACGCGGCGGGCCGCGGCGATCGCCGCGCGCTTGACCGCGGACTCGGCGAGGTCGGGGGTGGTGAGGCCGTGCTCCGGGGAGAAGCCGTTGGCCGCGACGAAGAGGACGTCCGCACGGATCTCGCCGTACGCCCGCAGGGCCCACGCGTCGACCGCCGCGCGGGTGCGGTGGCGGACCCGGCCGCCGACCAGGTGGAGCTGGATGCCGGGGTGGTCCGCGAGGCGCGCGGCGATGGGGAGGCTGTGGGTGACGACCGTGAGCGTGGCGTCGAGGGGGATCGCGGCGGCGAGGCGCGCGACGGTCGACCCGGCGTCGAGGATCAGGGTGCCGTCGGCGGGGAGTTCGGCGAGGGCCGCCTTCGCGATGCGGTCCTTCTCGTCGGCGGAGGTGTACTCGCGCTCCGCGAGGTCCGGCTCGAAGTCGAGGCGGCCCACCGGTATCGCGCCGCCGTGCACCCGGCGGACGAGGCCCGCGCGGTCCAGGGACTTGAGGTCGCGGCGGATCGTCTCCGCCGTCACCTGGAACTCCTCGGCGAGCGAGACGACGTCGACCCGGCCGCCGTCGCGGGCGAGGCGCAGGATCTCCTGCTGCCGTTCCGGTGCGTACATCGCTGCGCCTCCGAGGGTCCTGTCCACGTCCGAGCTTGTCCGCTTCATGCCCGAACTTGTGGTTTCGCTGGGAGGCTACGCCCAGATTTCTGGAAAGTAAACAGGTTCGGACTTCAATCGGGCACGATCGGGCTTCCGGTGGGTTCGCCGGCCCTCTAGGTCAGGTCCTGGCCTAGGTGTGCGGCATCCTTCCGGGCATGACCACTGACACGCCCGCGCGGCTGCTTCAGCTGTTGTCGTTGCTCCAGACGCCCCGGGAGTGGCCGGGGGGTGAGCTGGCCGAGCGGCTCCGGGTGTCCCGGCGGACCGTGCGGCGGGACATCGACCGGCTGCGGGAGCTGGGGTATCCCGTGCAGGCCACCATGGGGGCCGACGGGGGGTACCGGCTCGTCGCCGGGAAGGCGATGCCGCCGCTCGTGCTCGACGACGAGGAGGCCGTCGCCATCGCCGTCGGGCTGCGGGCGGGGGCCGGGCACGCGGTCGCGGGGGTCGAGGAGGCGTCCGTACGGGCGCTGGCCAAGCTGGAGCAGGTGCTGCCGGCCCGGCTGCGGCGCCGGGTGACCACCCTGCAGGCCGCCACCACGCCGTTGACCGGCGGGGACGGAGCCCGGATCGCGCCCGAGACGCTGACCGCCATCGCCTCCGCCGTCGCCGGGACCGAGCGGTTGCGGTTCGCCTACAGCGCGCGCGACGGGGCGGGGAGCCGGCGGGTCGTCGAGCCGTACCGGCTCGTGTCCACCGGGCAGCGGTGGTACCTCGTCGCCTATGACCTCGACCGGGGGGACTGGCGGACGTTCCGGGTCGACCGGGTCAGCGAGCCGTTCGCCACCGGCGCGCGGTTCGCTCCGCGGGAGCTGCCGGAGGGGGGTGCCGCGGAGTTCGTCCGCGAGGCGCTCTCCGGGCGGCGGGACACGTACGGCTTCTCCGTCGTCTTCGCCGGGAGCGTCGAGGAGGTGACCGCCCGGTTGCCGGGGTGGGTGGGGAAGGTCGCGGGGGAAGCGGTGGGCGGGGGGTGCCGGGTGCGGGGGGTGATCGGCGGGCCGGTGGAGTGGCTGGCCGTGCATCTGGCGTTGCTGGGGATGGAGTTCAGGGTGGAGGGGCCGGAGGAACTGGGGCGGTGCGTACGGGAGTTGGGGGCGCGGTTGGGGAGGGCGGGGGCGGAGGAGTGAGGCCCCGGGAGGTGGGTGCGGCCCGACACTAGGTGTGGGCTGTGGCACAATCTGGAGTTTGGGTGGGCCACCCCGGGGTTCAGGTTCGGGGTGGCCCGCCCTTCTTCGTGGGGCTGCCGCCGCGGGGATTCACGGGGCTCCCGCCGCAGGGAGAAGAAGAGCCGGGCTTCGGCACCCGGGGGGGGAGGGTGCCGAAGCCCGGCGAGGTGGTCCCGGCGCCGGGGGGAGTGCGTCGGGACGTGGTCTCTGTTGGGAGGTCAACTGGGTTCGGGGGTGCGAGGTTTCTCGTACGTAGGGGTGAACTCCCGTTCCCTGGAGACTTGTTCCCTTCGAATCGGTGGTTGAAGCCGGGTGGGGGCGATGTTCGCCAGGGGCGAGCACGCCCCGCCCCTGAGGGCCCGGCCCGGCTGTGTCAGGCCGCTGCCTCGAAGCCCGTGTCCCGCGCGAGCTTCTTCAGTTCGAGGAGGGCGTGCTTCTCGATCTGCCGGATGCGCTCGCGGGTGAGGCCGTGTTCCTTGCCGACTTCCGTGAGGGTGCGCTCGCGGCCGTCGTCGATGCCGTACCGCATCTTGATGATGGAGGCGGTGCGGGGGTCGAGGCGGTCGATGAGGCCGTCCAGCTCCTCGCTGCGCAGGAGGGTGAGGACCGACTGCTCGGGGCTCACCGCCGACGTGTCCTCCAGGAGGTCGCCGAACTGGGTCTCCCCCTCGTCGTCCACGGACATGTTGAGCGAGACGGGGTCGCGGGCCCAGTCGAGGACGTCGGTGACACGCTCGGGCGTGGAGCCCAGCTCCGCCGCGATCTCGGCGGGCTCGGGGTCACGGCCGTGTTCGCGGTTGAACTCGCGCTGGACGCGGCGGATGCGGCCCAGTTCCTCGACGAGGTGGACGGGGAGCCGGATCGTACGCGACTGGTCGGCTATGGACCGGGTGATGGCCTGGCGGATCCACCACGTCGCGTACGTCGAGAACTTGAAGCCCTTGCGGTAGTCGAACTTCTCGACCGCGCGCACCAGGCCCGCGTTGCCCTCCTGGATGAGGTCGAGCAGGGGGAGGCCGCTGCGCGGGTAGCGGCGGGCGACGGCGACGACGAGGCGGAGGTTGGAGCGGATGAAGACGTCCTTCGCGCGCTCGCTCGCGGCGACCAGGGCCTGAAGCTCCTCGCGCGTGGCGTCGGAGGGAGACTCCTCGTATCCGTCGAGGAGCTGTTGGGCGAACACACCCGCCTCGATGATCTGCGACAGCTCGACTTCCTTGGCGGCGTCGAGCAGGGGGGTGCGCGCGATCTCGTCGAGGTACATGCCGACCAGATCGCGGTCGGCGATCTCCCCGCCGGTGGCGCGAACGCTGCGGGCCACGGCGCCTGTCTCGCCGCTGGCGGACTGACGACGGGCGACGGCACGGGTTGCCATGCGTGCTCCCTTGCGTATGGGGGTCCCCCCTGCTCGACCGAAGCGGAGAGCTTGGGGGAGGGCTGTCGGGTGGTCCTGAGCGGGTCCCTCGGACCCGGTCTTCCATTCCGGGTCCCTCAGATCCGTTCGATGGAAACAACGACTGGAATCAGGACAGAATTCCCAACCCGTGCCCCCAATTTTCTGATCTTGCAGTATCCTGCCCGGCCACGCGGAGGAGGCGAAGAGTGTCGGAACCCACAGAGGTGCAGGTCAGGCCCGGAGTCGAGGGAGATCTCGCCGCCCTCACCGAGCTGTACAACCACTACGTCCGTGAGACGCCCATCACATTCGACACCGCGGTTTTCACGGTGGAAGAACGCCGTCCCTGGCTGCTCTCCCACCCTGAAGACGGCCCGTACCGGCTGATGGTTGCCACGGACACGGACTCTCAGGAGATTCTGGGGTACGCCACATCCAGCCCTTACCGTCCGAAGGCCGCGTACTCGACGTCCGTGGAGGTCACGGTGTACGTGGCGCCGGGCGCCGGCGGTCGCGGCGTAGGGAGTCTGCTGTACGAGGCCCTCTTCGCCGCCCTGAGCGAAGAGGACCTCCATCGCGCGTACGCGGGCATCGTCCAGCCGAACGAGGGGTCGACGCGGCTCCACAAGCGCTTCGGGTTCCAGCACCTCGGGACGTACCGCGAGGTGGGCCGGAAGTTCGGCCGCTACTGGGACGTGGCCTGGTACGAGAAGGCCCTCTGAGCCCTCACCCCCGCCCTCACCCGAACTGCACCGACCGCTTCGCCAGCCCCATCCAGAACCCGTCGATCACCGACCGCTGCGCGTCCAGCTCGCCCCCCGCCTCGGCGACGCCCATCGTGACGAACAGCGGCGCGAAGTGCTCCGTACGCGGGTGCGCGTAGCGCCCGGCCGGTGCCTTGTCGAGGAAGTCGAGGAGCCCGTCCCAGTCGTGGGACTCCAGCGCCCGCCGCCCCCATTCGTCGAACTCGACGGACCAGGAGGGCACCCCGGAGCCGCGCAGGGCGGCGAGGTTGTGGGTGAAGAAGCCGGAGCCGACGATCAGGACGCCCTCGTCGCGCAGGGGCGCGAGCTTGCGGCCGATGTCCATGAGCCTCACCGGATCGAGGGTCGGCATGGAGATCTGGAGGACAGGGACGTCCGCGTCCGGGAACATCTCCACCAGCGGGACGTAGGCGCCGTGGTCCAGACCGCGGTCGGGGATGTCCTGTACGGGGATCCCGGGGGCGCGCAGCAGCTTGCGCACGCTCTCGGCGAGCTCCGGTGCGCCCGGGGCGTCGTACGTGACCCGGTAGTAGTGCTCGGGGAAGCCCCAGAAGTCGTAGACAAGGGGGACGGGGTTGACGGCACCGAGGGCGAGGGGCGCCTCCTCCCAGTGCGCGGAGACGATGAGGATCGCCTTGGGCCGGGGCAGGTCGGCGGACCACGCGGCGAGCTGGCCCGGCCAGACGGGGTCGTCGGCGAGCGGCGGGGCCCCGTGACTGAGGTACAGGGCGGGCATGCGCTGGGCGGGGGCGGACATGGCGGCGGCTCTCCTTCACTTCGATCCGTTGTGCTTCAAATCTGCAACACCGACTGGTACATACCCTACGACCTGTTTGTTTAAAATTCAATGATGGGAGCGTTACTGTGGAGTACATGAAGGCATCCCCCTCCCCGGAGCCTCAGTGGCTCACCGAAGAGGAGCAGTGCGTCTGGCGTGCCTACGTGCACGCGTCGACCCTGCTCGACGACTACCTCGACCGGCAGCTCCAGCGCGACGCCGGCATGCCGCACATGTACTACGGACTGCTCGTCGGCCTCGGCGAGGCCCCCGATCACCGGCTGCGGATGACCCAGCTCGCGATGAAGTCCAAGATCACCCGCTCCCGCCTCTCGCACGCCATCGCCCGGCTGGAGAAGAACGGCTGGGTCCGCAGAGAGGACTGCCCCTCCGACAAGCGGGGCCAGTTCGCCGTCCTGACGGACGCGGGGCTCGACGTGCTGCGGCGGGTCGCGCCGGGCCACGTCGAGGCCGTACGGACCGCGCTGTTCGAGCGGCTCACCCCGGAGCAGACGAAGGCCCTCGGCGAGATCCTGACGATCGTCGCCGAGGGCCTTCAGCCCAACGAAGCGGGTGCCGACCTGCCCTGGCTGCGCTGACCTCGTCCCCAGGGCCGGCGCAGGTCAGAGCGGTTGGCTCAGTGGGCTACCACCGGGATCTTGACCTCGTCATCGGCACCTTCCTCCGCACCGCGGCCGAGATTCGGACGGCCGGCGTTGATGAGAGTGAAGGCGATCACCGAGGCGGCGACGAGGATCCCCACGGCGAACCAGATCGCGCTGGTGTAGCCGTGGACCATGCCCTCCAGCTGGACCAGCTGCTGCTGCGGCTGGGCCGTGGCACCGGCGATGTGGTCCTTGACGTACGAGGTCGTCGCGGACGCGGCGATCGTGTTCAGCAGGGCGGTACCGATGGCGCCGCCCACCTGCTGCGACGTGTTGACCATCGCCGAAGCGACGCCGGCGTCCCGGGGCTCCACGCCCTGGGTCGCCATCGACATGGCCGGCATGAACGCCGTACCCATGCCGAGGCCGAGCAGGAGCATCGCCGGCAGCAGCAGGGCGGCGTACGAGGAGTCCACCTTCATCTGCGTCAGCAGGAACATGCCGAGGGCGGCGACCAGGAAGCCGGGGCCCATGAGCAGGCGCGGGGCGACGCGGGTCATCAGGCGGGTGCCGATCTGCGTCGAGCCCGTGATCATGCCCGCGACCATCGGCAGGAACGCGAAACCGGTCTTGACCGGGGAGTATCCCTTGACGATCTGGAGGTAGTAGGTCAGGAAGAGGAACAGGCCGAACATGCCGATGATGGCGAGGCCGAGCGAGAGGTAGACACCGCCGCGGTTGCGCTCGGTGATGACGCGCAGGGGCAGCAGCGGGGCCTTGACCTTCGCCTCGACGACGACGAACGCGGTGAGCAGGACGCCGGAGGCGACGAACATGCCGATGGTCAGCGAGTCGGACCAGCCGGCCGTCTCGGCGCGGGTGAAGCCGTAGACCAGGGCGACCAGGCCCAGGGTGGACAGCAGCACGCCGGGGATGTCGAGCGGGTTGCGGTTGCGACCGCCCTCGGGCTCACGGATGACGAAGTAGGCGCCGGCCGCCGCGATGATCGCGAACGGGATGTTGACGAAGAACGTCCAGCGCCAGTTCAGGTACTCGGTGAGGAAACCGCCGAGGATCAGGCCGACCGCGCCGCCACCGCCGGCGATGGCGCCGTAGATGCCGAACGCCTTGGCGCGCTCCTTCGCGTCCGTGAACATCACGGCGAGCAGGGAGAGCGCGGCCGGGGCGAGCAGGGCGCCGAAGACACCCTGGAGGGCGCGGGCGCCGAACATCATGGCCTGGTTCTCGGCGGCGCCGCCGAGCGCGGAGGCGAGCGCGAAGCCGCCGAGGCCGACGACGAAGGTGCGCTTGCGGCCCCACAGGTCGGCTATGCGGCCGCCGAACAGGAGGAGACCGCCGAAGGCGAGGGCGTAGGCGGTGACGATCCACTGCTTGTTGCCCTCGGAGATGCCCAGGTCCGACTGTGCGGCGGGCATCGCGATGTTCACGATGGTGGCGTCGAGGACGACCATCAGCTGGGCGATGGCGATGAACGCCAGCGCCCTCCAGCGATTGGCGTCGGGCGCCTGGGGGACTGCTTGAGACATGGGTGAACCCACTCCGGGACTTCGTTGGTGAAAAACGGCGCGGTCGGTCAGCGATCGACGGCGATGAAAGGTGATCGGTACCGAGTGATCAGACTCGTGAAGGGTGCGGAACTAATCGGTCAGCGCCGGGTCAGGGCCGGCGGATCTCCTCGATGGTCATCGGACTCCCCGGCAGCGTGGAGGCCGCGCTCGTGCGCAGGCCGTCGAGGAGGAGTTGCAGGTGGCGGTGGACGAACCGGTCGGAGTTGACGCACTGGATGCCCGCCGGGGGCCGGCTCAGCTGGGCCAGGACGATCATCACGTCGCCGGGGCCGACGTCCTCGCGGAGCAGGCCGGCGGACTTCGCCCGGTCCATGAGCTCCGTGACGATCTCCTCGACCCGGCCGCTCGCGGCGGCGAGGTCGGGATGGTCCTCGTCGAAGGTCTCCGCCATCATCGGGCACAGCGCGCTGACCCGTTCGTCGGCGGAGGCGTGCACGAAGCGCTCCAGGGCGGCGAACGGGTCGCCACCCTCGTCGAGCGCCTCCTGCCCGGCCCGTGCCGTGCGGTCCAGGACCGAGCAGACGACCTCGCGGACGAGGGCCTGGCGGTCCGGGAAGTGCCGGTAGACCGTGGCGTTCCCGACACCGGCCCGGCGGGCGATCTCGTCGAGCGGCACTTCCGGGCCGAACTCGGTGAGCATCTCGCGGGCGGCGGTGACGATCCGCTCCCGGTTGCGCAGGGCGTCGGCACGGGGCCGGGGCGTCTTGCGCTGCGCGGGAAGCGTGAGGGACTCCACGGCGGGCTCCTTCGGAGGAGAGGGCTGTCGATCCGGGGACTGCATCCCCGTTTCGCTCGGACGCTGGGTTAAACGGGGATGTGGTCCCCGGTTATTTCCCCCAACGAATGTGACCTGCGTCACACGTCTCTACGGCAGGCATATTTCCGTACGAGGGGTGGCGCCCCCGATCGGACGCCCCCAGCGCGCGCCCCCTCGCGCCCCGGCAGAGGGTGAGCGGGAGGGTGCAGCCGGTGACCGGTGGCTGCCCGGACCGAAGGGCCCCGCATGCAGCCGCACTCTCCGCGCCGACGGATACGCCCGCACCGCAGGGCAGCGCTGCTGTCGGTGACCGCGCTCACGCTGGCCGTCGGCACCTCGGCGGGACCGGCCGCGCGGACGCCCCAGCCGGGTCCGGTGGCGGCGGGCGCGAACCCGATGACGCTCGCGCGCTCCTCCGCGCTCGGACCGTGCATGATCCGGGGCGCGGCGGCGGTGCAGATGTCCGAGGGGGTGCCGACGCCCGGGGGGTACTCCCGGTCCACGGGAACGGTCCGGGCGCTCACCCTGATGATCGACTTCCCCGACGCCAAGGGTCCCGGCAACGCGATGGACCGCTTCGGGGAGTTCTTCCCGCAGACCTCCGAGTGGTTCCGGGCCGCCTCCTACGGCCGGCTCGACTACCGCGCGGAGGCGCCCGTACCGCGCTGGCTGCGGATGCCGAAGCCGTTCGACGCGTACGGGCTGGAGCGCGGCGCCCCCTTCGACCCCGGGTACCGGGAGCTGGTCGAGGACATCGTCGCCGCCGCCGACCCGCGCGTCGACTTCCGGGACTACGACCTGCTGAACGTGCTGGTCACCCCGAACGCCGGGCCCTCCGCGCTGGACACGGTCCTGTCGGTGACCTTCGCCGGGAACACGGAGGCGCCCGTGGCCGACGGGGTGCCCGTCGCCAACGCGTCCTTCGTCTACTCCCGGCAGGACGACGGCTCCGGCACGTACGACGCGACCGGGTACCGGGTGCTGCCGCACGAGAACGGGCACGTCTTCGGGCTGCCCGACCTCTACACGCAGGAGGGCGGGGGCGCCGTCGGGCACTGGGACATCATGAGCGAGGACTGGGGCGCCAACAACGACTTCCTCGGCTGGCACAAGTGGAAACTGGGCTGGCTGACGCCGGACCAGGTCAACTGCGCGTCCCTGAAGGGCACTTCCGAGTACACGCTGACCCCGCTCGCCTCCCCCGGCGGGCGCAAACTGCTGTTCGTGCCGGTCGGCGGGCGCAGCGGGTACGCGGTCGAGCTGCGGACGAAGGGGGGCAACGACGAGGTGGTGTGCCGGCCGGGGGTGCTCATCTACAAGGTGGACGCGGGGGTGGACACGGGGCTGGGGCCGGTGACCGTGCACGACTCCCGGCGGGACAGCGGGGGGTGCACGCGCAGCCCCAACGTCCACGCGGAGCTGTCCGACGCGACGTTCCGGCCGGGGCAGCGGTTCGTGGACCGCAAGGCCGGGGTGAGCATCGCCGTCGGGGGGATCGACATGGACGGGAACTACCTGGTGACGGTGGTGCGGGGGAAGTCTTCCGCCTGACCGGCTCCCGGTCCGTCCCGTACGGTGTGTCCCCGAGATCTCACCCGGGAGTGCACCGCCCATGACGCCGTCCGATGCCGTTCCGTCCGAGGCCGTGGGGCCGTTGCTGCGGGGCGTGGGGGTGCTGGAGCGGCTCACCGGGGCCGGGGGGACGCTCAGTCTGAGCGCGCTGGAGCGGGAGACGGGGCTCGCGCGGGCGACCGTCGACCGGATCGCGGCGACGCTGGAACGGGTGGGGTACGTCCGCCTGGACGGCAGGGACGCCTCGCTGGCGCCCCGGGTCGCGGAACTCGGCAACGCGTACCTGTCCGCGCTGCGGCTGCCCGCGCTGCTCGGCGCCTGGGCCGACCGACTCGCCGACGAACTCGACGAGTCGGTGTCCCTCGCGGTCGGCGACGGCGACGGCATCCGCTTCATCCACCAGGCCACCCGCCGCCGCACCCTCTCCCTCTCCTTTCGGATCGGGGATCTGCTGCCGGCTGAACGCACCGCGCCCGGACCGCTGTTCGCCGGCGAGTGGGACGAGGCGGAGTGGGCGGCCTGGCGGGCCCGCCGGGCGGCGGATCCCACGGACGCGGGGTTCGGGGCGGTACCGGATCGGGCGCTTCCCGGGGCGCCGGACGCGGACGTCTTCACCGGCGATGACTTCGTGCGCCGCGCCGAGGCCGCCGGTCGGGACGGGTACGCGGTGGACGACCAGCTCATCGAGCCGGGGCTCGTCGCGATCTCCGTACCCGTACGGGGGGTCGACGGGCGGATCGCCTGTGTCGCCAGCGTCGTCAGCCACACCAGCCGGCATACGGCCGAGGGGCTGCGGGACGCGTTGCTGGCCAGGCTGCGGGAGGCCGTGGCCGGCATGGAGGAGGTGCTGCGTACGGCGCCGGCGGCGGTCGGGGGGCTCGCGCCGGCGGGGCTCGCGGCGTGGACCGGGGCGTCGAAGCAGGAGTTGGGGCGGGGGTTCGTGGAATCGCTGGCGCGCGGGCTGAGCGTGCTGACCGCGTTCGGGGAGGGACGCGCCGCGCTCACCCTCGCCGAGGTCGCGAAGGCGACGGGACTGTCCCGGGCCTCGGCCCGCCGCGCGCTGATCACCTTCCAGCACCTGGGCCTCGTCCGACTCGGCGCCGATCCCCGGCAGTTCGTGCTCACTCCGCGCGTACTGGCCCTGGGTTTCCCGCCGTTGTCGCGGACGACGCTCGCCGGGATCGCCGGCCCGCACCTGGAGAAACTGGCCGCGCGGGTCCAGGAGCCGGTGTCGCTGGGGGTGTTGGCCGGGGGCGGCGAGGTGCAGTACGTCGCCCGGGTCGCCGCCCGGCATGTGATGAGCGTGGAGCTGGGCGTGGGGTCCCGGCTGCCGGCGTGGGTGACGGCTCCGGGGCGGGTGCTGCTGGCCGATCTGCCGGACGGGGAACGGGAGTTGGGTGAGCTGCGGGCGTTCACCGCGCGGACCGTGACGGATCCGGGGGTCCTGCGGGGCGTGCTCGACGAGGTGCGGGAGCGCGGATTCGCCCTGGTCGACGAGGAGTTGGAGGACGGCTTGCGGTCGGTCGCGGTGCCGGTGCGGGGGCGGGACGGGCGGGTCGTGGGCGCGGTGAGCGCGGCGACTCATGTGGCGCGACGGTCGGTCGAGGAGTGCGTCTCGGTGATCCTGCCCGAACTGGCCGCCGCCGCCGGGCGGATCACGGAGGAGGTCGGGGTGGTGTCGCGGTTCATCCGGGTGCGGTGAACTCGCCTGCTTTGTCGGGCTGTTGGGAAAGCCTCAGGAGCAGCGCGAGGACCAGGGCGACGGCGAGGAGACCGGCGGCCACCAGGAAGACCTGGTCGACAGCGGCGTCGTACGCGTCCAGCGCGGTTCTCCGGGCGCTTCCGGTCATGCGGTGGACGCTGTCCGGACGCTGCGCGGCTCTCGCCGACTCGGCGTCCAGGGCGGCGAGTTCGGAGACGAGCCTCGTGTGGAAGACGGCGTTGAACGCGGCGAGTCCGAGGCCGGCGCCGAGTTGGCGGGCGAGGGTGTGGAGGGAGACCGCGGCGCCGAGATCGTCCCGCGGGGCGTTGTTCATCACGGCGAGGGCGTACACCTGGGTCGTCAGTCCGAGGCCGGTGCCGATCAGGACCGTGTATCCGGCGGACAGGGCCCGGCTCGTGTCGGGTGTGAGGGTGGCCAGCAGCCCCATGCCGAGTCCGGTGACCGCGACCCCGGCCGCGCCGAACCACTTCTCGTGGCCGAACCTCGCCATCAGCGGGCTCGCGGCGAGCGCGGCGAGGACGACACCGCCGGTCAGCGGCAGCAGGAGCAGCCCGACATCGGTGGCGGAACCGCCCCCGGTGGCCTGGAGGAAGATCGGCAGGAACATCAGCGCGCCGAACATCGCGGCCCCGGACGCGAACGCCTGCGCGTTGGCCAGCGCGAGGACGGGCCGGCGCAGCAGGTGCGGCGGTACGACGGGCTCGCGCGCCCGGCGCTCGACCACGCCGAGGGCGGCGGCGAGGACGGCCGTCCCGCCGATCAGGGCGAGGATCTGCGGCGAGCCCCAGCCGTACTCCGTACCCGCCCAGGCGGAGACGAGGACGAGCCCGGTGGCCACTCCCCCGGTCAGGACGGCGCCCGCGTAGTCGATCGTGGGGCGGGCCGCGCGTCGGGCGGGCTTGAGTGTCGTGAGGATCAGCAGCAGCGAGAGGGCGCCGAGCGGGACGTTGACGTAGAAGATCCAGCGCCAGCCCCAGCCGTCGGTGAGGTAGCCGCCGGCCAGCGGGCCTAGCGCGGCGCAGGCGGTCAGGGCGGTGGAGAACCAGCCCTGGTAGCGGGTGCGTTGGGCCGGGGTGAGCAGTTCGGTGTACAGGGCCATCGCGGAGACGATGAAGCCGCCCGCGCCGATGCCCTGGACCGCCCGGAACAGGGCGAGTTGGGCCATCGACTGGGCCGCGCCGCTGAGGACCGAGCCGGTGAGGAAGGCGGCCATCGCGAACACGAGGACCGGTTTGCGGCCGAGGAGGTCGCCCACCTTGCCGTACAGCGGGGTGGTGGCGGTCGCGGTGAGGGTGTAGGCGGTGGTGACCCAGAAGAAGGAGTCCAGGCCGCCGAACTCGTCGATGATCACCGGCATCGCCGTGGCGGTGACGTTCATGTCGAGCATCGCGAGGAGTTGGGCGAGGAGGACGCCGATGAGGGGGGCGACGGGGGGTGTGGGGGGTTCTGGTGCGGGGTTCTGCGGTTCGGACACAGGGGCTCCCATATATGCGTGACGCACACATATTACAGACGGGGGGTGTCGGCACAAGGGGTGACTGGGGGTGAGCGCGGGCGGCGACGTATGTGTGGCGCACATATCTGTTACGGTCCGCCCATGAGCGACACCGACTCCCCGGAGCCCGCGTCGGGCCCGGCCCTCTTCCGCGTCGTCCGCGTCCTGGGGCGGCAGCCCGGCTCCGTCGAGCAGGACCGGCTCATCCACATCCTCGTCGTCCAGGCGGTCGGCGAACCCGCCTCGCCCGACGACCCCGAGGTGACGGTCGGCTCCGTCGCCGAACGGCTGAAGCTGGATCCGTCGACCGCGAGCCGGATGGTGTCCGACGCGGTGAAGAGCGGGTACGTCGCGCAGGGGGCGTCCGTGCGGGACAGCCGGCGGCGGGTGCTGGCGCTGACGCCGGACGGGGTGGAACTGCTCGCGCGGGCGCGGGAGTTCCAGCAGCGGGTGTTCGACGGGTTGGTCGCGGGGTGGGAGGAGGGGGAGGTGCGGGAGTTCTCGCGGTTGTTGGTGCGGTTCGCGGAGGCGGTGGAGAGGGGGGTGTGAGCGGGTGGGGGTGAGCGGGGGCGGTGCGGGGGCTGGGGCTGGGGCTGGGGCTGGGGCTCAACTGCCGGTTCGGTAAGTGAAGTTGCTCAGGGAGATCGCGTACTCCTTTCGGTTCTCGCGGTACTCCACGCAGTACTCCGTCGGGTACCAGCCGCTCTCCCGCCACGCCCGCGGCTGCCGGAACGGCGTGCAGGTGTCCCCGGCTCGGCCCTCGTGCAACTCCTCCAGCCAGGACTTCGCGATCATCGCCTCGTAGAACGTGATCTCTCCGTCGTACGTCCCGTAGATCCACGTGTGGGTGAACGGGCCGCCGTTCAGCTCCTGGGACCTCGCGTCGAGGAGGTGGTTGCCCATCGCGGGTTCCACCGCGTCCACGTCCACGAAATCCGGGGGTGCGTAGCGGGCCGGCAGGGGTTTCTTCGCCCGGGTGTAGTCCTCGCAGTTCATCAGCGTGGCGCAGGGGCCGGGTCTGATCGCGTTCCGTTCGGCCAACGGCTGCATATAGAAGTGGAAGTCGAAGTGGGGGGTGTCGTACACCCCTTTCGGGATGTGGCCTTGGGGGTTCCAGTTCACCAACTCCCAGGCGAACGGGCCCGCTCCGGCCGGCAGGTCCAACACATTCTCGTGGCCCACCGAGCATTCCGTGTGCGGATCGGTGCGGCCGTCTCCGTCCTTGTCGAAACAGTGCTTGCCGTCGCTTCCGGCCGTCGGGAGCCCGCTCAGGGCCGACGCCGGGAACACGACACCCACGGCCACCGGGAGCGCACCCACCCGTTGGACGTACGACCGCAGTACCCCGTACCCGAGGGGGACGGCCCGGCCGTACGTGGTGCAGGAACCGGGGTGGGGATTCCCGGGCGGGACGAGGCACGCCGGAACTAGCTCGGCGGTCCGGGCGGCGGCTCCCGTGAGGAAGCCGCCCAGAATCGCCATCGCGAGCACGATCCGCGTACGCCGTCCGGTGCGCGCCATGGAATTACCCCTTCACTGGACTTGTCCGACTTTTTCCAGCATCAGGGGGAATGCGTTCGGAGGCGATCCGGCCCGGGGGGAATTCGGCCTTTCAGGGAGTCTCCGGGAGGGGGTCTACCCGGGTAGTACCTGCGGGGTACGGGGGCTGGAGAGCCTCAGCGGACCGGGGATGCGTCCTCGGCGGGCCAGAGCGCGGTGACCTCGTCCTCCGGCGGTTCGGCGAGCATCGCCGAAGTGCCGCCGAACGCCCGGGAGTTGCCGTCGTACGGGGCCCAGCCGGGGTCGCCGTGCGCCGCGAAGTCCCGCCAGGCCGCCGCGAGTTCATCCCGTACCCGGCAGTGCTCGGGGGTCTCCGCGCCGACCTGCGCCAGCTTGTCGAAGACGTACAGCAGGTCGACGCCGTGGAAGGCGCCCAGGTCAGGGCCGCACGGCTCGTCGACGATGAGGTAGTGGAACGCCCGTCCGCCCGCGGCGACCTGGGCGCGGGCCAGCCGGGCGCCCGGCACCCGGTAGAGGGCGTCGCCGAGGAACGCGGCCCGCAGGCCGGCCAGGTCCGCCGTACCCGTCCGCGTGCGGTACGCGTCGAGGAGTCGGGCCGGGTCGGTGGCCCCGACGCGGCGCAACTCCGCGTGCAGGGCGCCCTCGTCGGCGGGGCGGAAGGCGTCCCCGGAGATCGTCTGGAAGACGCGGAACTCGTCGCGGTCGGCACCGATGAGCAACGGGACGTCCAGCGAGGCGAGTCGGGGTACGTCGGGCAGGAACACGCCGTCGTGCACGACCCCCCAGGCCCGGCCGCCGGGCAGGCCGCGCGTACCCATGTCGCGGGAGACGACGGCGGTCTGGGCGGCCAGGAGCCGCTGGACGGGGACCGTGCGCAGGCCCTGCGGGTCGTCCAGCCCCAGTTCGGTGAGCAGGTCCTCGGCGAGCGCGGTCGCGGTCGTACGGTCGAGGGTCCTGGGCGTGCTCCCGCTCTGCAGGATCGCCTTGTGGAACAGGCCGGCCGCGGCGGGCGCGGTGAGCAGCGCGCCGATCGAGAAGGCACCGGCGGACTGGCCGGCGACGGTGACG
Source organism: Streptomyces sp. 4F14 (assembly GCF_048159485.1). Lineage (NCBI taxonomy): Bacteria > Bacillati > Actinomycetota > Actinomycetes > Kitasatosporales > Streptomycetaceae > Streptomyces > Streptomyces sp. 4F14. The sequence continues at coordinate 1,870 of NZ_JBLRVY010000030.1, read as the reverse complement.
TTGCCGGGGTCGCCGCCGAACGCGGCGATATTGCCCCTGACCCAGCGCAGGGCGGCTGTCTGGTCCTGGAGGCCGAGGTTCGTCGATCCCTCCCAGGTACGACCCAGGTCCGCGAGGTGCAGCCAGCCCAGCGCCCCCAGCCGGTAGTTGGCGGTGACGACGACCGCGCCGGTCAGCCGCGCGAGCGCCGCGCCGTCGCTGTACGGCGGGGCCGCCGAGCCCGACTCGAAGCCGCCGCCGTAGATCCACAGGATGACGGGGTGAGGGCCGGGGGCCGGCTGCGTCCAGACGTTCAGGTAGAGGCAGTCCTCCGAGGTCTCCTCGATCAGGGCCGTGGGGAAGGTCGGGAAGGTCGACTTCTCGGCGAAGCTCTGCTCGGGGGCCGGGGCGAACCGGGTGGCGTCGCGGACGCCGGTCCACGGGGCGGGCGGGTGCGGCGGGCGCAGGCGGAGGCCGCCGACGGGCGGGGCGGCGAAGGGGACGCCGGCGAAGAGGTGGCCGCCGGTGGGGAGCGGGCGGCCCCGGAGGGTTCCGCCGGTGGTGTCGACGAGGGGGGTGTCGGTCATGGTTCAGCCTTTTTCTGTCCGTGTTTCCGTGGCTGCGCCCAGATTTCCACCCGAATCGTGACACCTGTCGTCAGGATTTACGCTCGACCTGTGAGAGCCGATCGCCTGCTGTCCATCCTGCTGCTCCTCCAGACCCGGGAGCGCGTCACCCATGTCGAGCTCGCCGAGCACCTGGAGGTCTCCGTCCGCACGGTGTACCGGGACGTCGAGGCGCTCTCCGCGGCGGGCGTGCCGGTGTGGACGGAGCGCGGGCGCAGCGGCGGCGTACGGCTCCTGCCCGGCTACCGCACCGACGTGACCGGGCTCACCAGCGACGAGTCCCGGGCGCTGTTCGTGCTGGCCACGGAGGGGGCGCACGACGCGCTGGGGCTCGGCGACGCGATGCGGTCCGCTCTGCGGAAGGTGATGGCCGCGTTGCCGGCGCCGTACCGGGGGGACGCGGAGCGGACCAGCCGACGGATCCTGGTGGACCCGGCGCGGTGGATGCGGGGCACGGAGACCTCCGACGACTGGGACCTCGGGGTCCTCCAGCACGCCGTCTTCACCGACCGGCGCCTCCTCCTCACGTACCGCAGCGGTGACGTACCTCGGACGTACGCCGTCGACCCCTACGGCCTCGTCAGCAAGGCCGGCGTCTGGTACCTCGTCGCCGACCGCGACGGCGAGCCCCGCCTCTTCCGCGCCGACCGCGTGCAGTCGGCCACCCTCCTCGACGAGCCCGTCCACCGGCGGTCCGGCCAGGACCTGGCCTCCGTCTGGACCGCACTCCGCACCCGCTTCGAGGGACCACCGGCGGGGCTGCGCGTCCAGTGCCGCATCCGGCACGACCAACTCACCGTCTTCCAGCGCCTGTTCGCCCGCAACCTGCCCTCCGCCCCGACCTCCCTCGACACCGAGTGGTGCTCCGCGGAGCTGGCCTTCGAGGAACTGGCCGACATACGGGGTCTGTTGGCCATGGGAGGCTCGGTGGAGGTGACGGCTCCGCCGGAGGCAGTGGCCGAACTGGCCGCGGTCACAGCAGAGTTGAACAAGATCTACGGCAGGGCCTGAGGAAACACTCCGACCGCCCCAAGACCGACCACAGAAACCCAGCCCGCCCGGCGAAACACCCTCACCACCACCCTCGACCACCACACCCCCACCACCCCGCCGCGATCCGCTACGCTGTGAGGGGCCACGCGTGTGTGGTCGTATCCCGCCTTCGTAGCTCAGGGGATAGAGCACCGCTCTCCTAAAGCGGGTGTCGGCAGTTCGAATCTGCCCGGGGGCACAGACCTAGAGTGCAGGTCAGAGCGATAAGCGGG